>JAGNRX010000017.1 GCA_017988355.1 Bacteroidales bacterium
CATTAGCATCAGCAACTGTTACAAAATCATTAGCAGGGTTAGGATAAACTCCAAAAGTAGAAGTAGCAATATCATTTAATCCAGCAGTAGCAGTAGCTTGTCCAAATATCTTGATATTATCAACACAACCAAAGAAAGCATCTGTTGAGTTAAGAATAAATGCAATGCAAATGCTTTGATTATTATATGCACTTAAATCAAATTCGTAATTAGTAAATGTTCCAGAAACTGAAGGGCTAGACCATAATGTAGTTGTGAAAGCACTTTTTAATGCATTTGTTGTTGACAATTTAACTGCCATTGATTCTAAATATTGAGGATCTTGTGATTTAACATCAAAAGATAATTTATTACCTGTTGTTAAATTGATTTTAGCTGTTACCATCCATCTGTCAGCTGGAGCTGGAGAAACGAACCATGAAGCAGCAGCTGCGAAATAGCTAACGTTGTCTAATGTTACTACATCCCAACCGTTATTTGAAAACATACCTGCTATGTTTTCATCAACTGTGTTATTATCATTATATGTAGTAAAATAGTTAGGCAGTGCTCCGTCTTGAAAATCCCAAGTAATTGATGCAACTGGTGCGTTAGGGTCAACAACTTGCATTGTAACCACATCGCCACTAGCTCCAAGAGCTACATTAAAATTATATTCATTACCTGCAACAAGCACTAAATTATCTCCTCTACCAGCACCTGCAATCCACATTCTATCACCAGCAGTTGGGTTAGTTACAACCCAGTCAAATGTTCCAGCAGGAACATCAATTGCTATGGTGTTATTTATTACAATGTTTGTTGATGTTAAAGAACCATCTGCATTAGTTGGAATTTTGTATTCAAATGCTAAGTAAATAGTAGGTAAAGCTGCAATTGAAGCTGCACTTGTGTCACTAAGACCACCTGTTGCAGGAATTTCAACTCCAAATGCTGTTGCATCTGCATCTAATAATAGTTGGTAACCAGAACCATCTCCCCAAACATCACCAGCAGTTAAAGAAACACGTGCGTGTCCTGCAGGAATTGGGTCTTTTGTGTTATTAACCACTGTGAAGGTTGTAGCCTTGTGATTAGGGTTAACAACTTGTTTTTGTTCTGACTGTGCAGAACCGTTTTTTGATAGAAAAGCATTAGTATTTTGAGCATTAACAACGCCCAATCCTAGAACTAATGACATAAAAAGTAAACCTTTTTTCATTTTTTGTTTGTTTTATGAGTTTGTAGGTGTTTGATTATAATCTACTTACTCGGTTATTAAAATAGTTAATTTATACTTTTATTAATTATTGTCTTTGATAATTATTGAGCAAATATACTAATATTTTATTTATAGAAGAGTCTATTCGTAAAATAATCAAAAAACTTCCCATTTAATCATACAAATAAAAAAATAATCCTATATTTGCAACTTCAAAATTTGAACAAACAAATAACAAATAAATTTAAAACGAAATGAAAAAAATTACTTTATTTATCCTTGCATTAGGATTAACAATGGGAGCAACTGCTCAAAAAGCAAATGTTAGCTCAACAACTCTACCTTCTAACATGGAAGTTACAAAATCAGAAAGAGCATATGGTGTAAAAGCAAATTCAACAAAAGATGCTACAATTTACAAACCATCTGCTTTTAATACTTGTGGTTCAACAGAAGATCCTTCATATTACACTTTTGAAAATCAAGGTTATAATCTTAATGTAACTGGATCTAATCCTATGTTTACAGGTTTTGCTCAAAACTATTCTGTTGGAGCTAATGTTGTAGGAATTGCAGCAGTTCTATTAAAAACATATAAGGGAGATGATATTAGTTCAAACTTTCAAATGTTTAACTCAGATTTCACACAATCTTTAGCATCTGTTAACTATCAACTTGCTAATGTTGATACTGCAAATTTTGCTGTTTACCAATTCACATTTGCAACACCAGTTGTTGCTTCAAACTTTAACTTAGTATTCAACACTCCTGCATATACACAAACATCTTCAGATGTTGTTCTTGCTACAACTGAAGTTGGATGTTCTTCTAATTTGACTAGATATATCAATTATAATGACGAATGGACAAATATTGACGAAATCTTTGACGGATTTGATGCTGACATGATGATGTTCCCTATTGTTAATGGTACAGTTAATAGTATAAACAATGTTGATCTTAATTCATTAACTTATGTTTATCCAAATCCAGCTCAAGATCAAGTTATCTTAGCTTCTTCTATAAAAATGGAAAAAGTAGAAATCTTTAACATGGTAGGTCAAAAAGTTTACGAAGCATCTGTAAGTGGAATTTCTACAACAGTTAATGTTTCTAACTTCACAACTGGAACTTATGTTGTAAAAATGTTTACTGAAGCTGGTTTAGCAACAAAGAAAATTGTTGTTAAATAATTTTTAGTTAACTAAAATATAGAAAAGTCGCTCTTGAATAAGGGGCGACTTTTTTTATTGTTTATTTTACTATCTTTGCACTTTGTTTTACTTGAAAAAAGACTAGATAAATATGATTGATTTATTATTACAAGAATCTATAAAAAAGGCTTTAGTTTCTTTATACAACATAGACGTTGAGCTAAAAGATATTACTCTTTATACAACTAAAAAAGAGTTTGAGGGTGACTTCACTCTTGTTGTTTTTCCTTTTGTTAAACAAGCAAGGAAATCCCCTGAACAAACAGCTAAGGAGATTGGTGATTATGTTGTTGGAGATTGTGAAGATATTATAGGATACAATGTTATTAAGGGTTTCTTAAACTTTGTAGTTTCCAATGATTATTGGTTAAGGTTTATAAATCATTTCAAAACGAAATATACTTTTGGATACAAACCAATAAGAGATGAAAAGCCTATTGTGGTTGAGTATTCTTCACCAAACACAAACAAACCTTTGCACCTTGGACATATAAGAAATAACTTATTAGGTTGGAGTGTTGCTGAAATTCTTAAAGCTAATGGTTATGCTGTTAGAAAAGTTAATTTGGTTAATGATAGGGGTATTCATATTTGCAAGTCAATGATTGCTTGGCAAAAGTTTGGTCAAGGAGAAACTCCTGAAACTTCTGGCTTGAAGGGTGATCATTTGGTAGGCAAGTATTATGTTCTTTTCGATAAGGAATATAAGAAAGAGATAGCGGAGATGGTTAGCAGTGGAGTTGATAAGGAAATTGCTGAAAAGACAGCTAAAATTTTGATTGAGGCTCAAGAGATGCTTAGGAAATGGGAGGCGAAAGATAAGGAAGTTCTTGATTTATGGAAGAGAATGAATGCCTGGGTCTATAAGGGTTTTGATGAAACTTACTATAAGATGGGTGTTGATTTCGATAAGGTTTACTATGAATCCGAGACTTATCTCTTAGGCAAAGATTTAGTTAGAGAAGGTGTTGAGAAAGGTGTATTATATAAGAAAGAAGATAATTCAATTTGGTGTGACTTAAGATCCGAAGGGTTAGATGAAAAACTTTTGCAAAGAGCTGACGGAACATCTGTTTATATGACACAAGATTTAGGAACTGCAACTCTTAGGCATAATGATTTCAACTCTGATAACCTACTCTATGTTGTTGGCAACGAACAAAACTATCACTTCGATGTTCTAAAGCTTGTCTTAAAGAAAATAGGCTTTGATTGGGCAGAAAACTTACGTCACTTATCTTATGGAATGGTTGAACTTCCAGAGGGTAAGATGAAATCACGTGAGGGAACTGTTGTGGATGCAGATGATTTGATTAAGGAAATGATTAACACTGCTAAGGAACAGACAATGGAGCATGGCAAGACGGAAGGTTTCACAGAGGCTGAGGCAGATAAACTCTACTGGATGTTGGCTATGGGAGCTTTGAAGTATTTCATCTTAAAGGTTGATCCAACTAAAAATATGCTATTCAATCCTAAGGACTCAATTGACTTTAGTGGTAATACAGGTCCTTTTATCCAATACACACATGCAAGAATACGTTCTATAATTAGAAAAGCACAAGAGCAAAAGAATATCAACCTTGACACTCTTAGCATTAATTTCTCATCTAAGCTTAATTCAAAGGAATTAGAAATTATTAGAATTCTTTATCAATATCCTACAATTGTTGACCAAGCTGGCAAGACTTTTTCTCCAGCCTTAATAGCAAACTATGTTTATGATTTAGCAAAGAGCTTTAATGCTTTCTATCAAGATGTTCAAATACTAAGAGAGGAAGACCAAGACCTTATGAGAATGAGAATAGGCATTGCTTCTTTTGTTGGAAACACCATTAAATCTGCTATGGAGCTTCTAGGTATTACTGTTCCTGAAAGAATGTAGTTGTAGAATTATTATCCTAAATACATTTTTAATAAAATTTTTTCATATCTTTGCCCTATCGAAATAAAATTTTTGATAGATGAGTGATATATACAATGAAACAAATCCTGAGCAGGTAAGTTGTCTGTCTTCTATTGATGAAGAGGGTAATGAGTTAATTCTTTTCAATGATAATTTTCATACATTTGATTATGTTATTGAATGCTTGCTTGAAGTTTGTAAGTTAAGCTATGAACAGGCTTCAAATTGTGCTAATATAGCTCACCGAAAAGGTCTTTGTGCAGTAAAACATGGAAGTTATGATGAACTTTTAAAGATGCACGACCTATTAGTTAAGAAAAAATTAAAAGTAGAAATCAGATAAAAACTAATTAATATGGACTTATTATTTATTCTATTATTCCTTATTGGAGGTATAGTTCTAATTATTTTGGAAATTGTGGCAATTCCTGGAGCAACAATTGCAGGATTATCAGGCATTGGAATGCTTGTTTACGGTATTTATCGAGTTTTTATTGAATATGGAAACACTTGGGGTATAATAACATTATTCCTTGCCTTAGCATTTTGTGCTTTTCTACTTATTTACTCGCTTCGTGCCAAAACATGGAAGAGGTTTGCATTAGATAAGTCAATTGACAGCAAAGCAAATGATTTTAATGTAGAAGAGTTTAAGGTAGGAGACAAGGGAATTACAATAACTCGTTTGGCTTATGCTGGAATGGCAGAAATTAATGGTCAAAGAATAGAAGTATTTACAGCAAATACTTTTCTTGACCCAAAAACTGAAATAGAGATTGAACGAATCGATGGTAGCAAAATACTTGTCCGCCCTATTGAGTCAGCTCTTTAATATCCCCATTCTTATACTCAAAGAAAACATTATCCTCAATAAAATATAAAAATAATTATAAATTTCGTTTACTAAAGTGCATTAGATAGTGTTATAGATATAAATAGGTAAGTATATTAATTAATTTCATATGTAGTTATGAAAAGTCTATTATATTTTTTACTTTTATTATTATCAACTTCTACGCTTTTGGCGCAATCAATAAATATGCCCACAACCGGAGCATCTTATTTAACAACCAGCAGTTGTGTCTTATACGATGATGGAGGGGCTAATGGTAATTATACCACCAATTCTAATGGTACCTATGTAATAGAAAATGTAAATCCAGGTTCTTATTTTACAATTACTGGTTCCTACGATTTAGAAGAATACTATAAATCAAGAATAGTTATTTACGATGGTGGCTCCACCTCAATTCAAATTATTGGGATTTACTCTACAGGTGCTGGTAATATTAACGTATGTTCAAGTTCTTCAACAATCACCGTTCGTTTCATTTCTGATACTGATACACCGCGAGCAGGATTTGTCTTAAATATTGTAGAAAACAATTGTCCAATAGCATATTCTTTCACGGTAAATAACTTAACTCCATTTTCTGCAAATTTAGCATGGAATGGTAGCTGTGGGTCAGGTAATTGGATAATCGAATGCACTACTAATAATATGCCAAATGGACAAAATTTGTTTACAACCACAGCAAACTCATATCAGTTAACTGGATTAAATCCGAAAACTAATTATTGCTTTCGGATTCGTTCTAATTGCAGTCCAATAACTCCTTGTTCATATAGACAAGTTTGTTTTGAAACCTTATGTCCTTGCCCTAAAGCCACCAATGCACATGCAACAATTGGCAACAGAATGCTTACGGTTGAATGGACTGAGCCTGACACAAACATCATTTGGAAAGTGAGGCTGACTATGGCTTATAATGGAGACACAATAGTCGTTACAACCACTGAACCACGATATGTTTTTGATAATTTGCCAATAGAATTTGAATATTACTCTGTAACTATAAGTAGTGATTGTAGTCCATATTACTTAAATTGCAATCAAACTACAGTTAGCTATAATCAACCACCACAACCACCTCCTGTTTTTGAATGTTCATGCCCTTATGCTCGTCATCCTTTTACTTATGATGTAGGTTTGGATTTTGTGGAGATTCATTGGGACCCTAACCCATACGCAACTGCTTGGATTGTTCAATATAGGGTAAAGGATAGTATAAGTTGGCAATACGAAACTGTTTTTACAAATTCTTGTATCCTAACTGATCTAATACCAATAATGAACTATGAATGTTTTATTCATTCTTATTGTGATAATTTAGATTCGAGATGCAAGGTAGCTTGTCCTTTTTTTACTTATAAAGACGAATGTTTTAATTTCCTTGACTTAAGAGGAGAAAATTGTCGTACATCTTATGGATCTTACTATTATCCTTTCGAGCGTTCTGGAATAGTGGATTATGGATCAGAGAGCATGTTTAGCAGACATACCATTATGAGAGACACCTCTGAAAAGGATCCAAGAACAAATAATATGCTATCTTATGTTCCGCCAGGTGAAAAAGCATCCATTCGTTTAGGTAATTGGAATATGGGCTCAGAGTCTGAAAGCATTGATTATATGCTAGATGTTGATACCAATAACTTTGACTTAGCATTATTGCAATATGCTATTGTGCTTCAAGACCCAGACCATGATAGAGGAAAGCAACCACGCTTTATTCTTTCATTATGGGATGATCAGGGAAGGACACTTGATGAAACTTGTGGATATATTAATTTCTACTCAGGAGATGCTCAGGGTTGGAATAGAAATGATAGTAATAAAGTACTTTGGAAGGATTGGACAACAATGGGGCTTGACCTTTCAAGCTATCACGGCAGAAGAATATATATAAAACTCTCAACCTATGATTGCCAGGAGGGTGGACATTACGGTTATGCCTATTACACTCTTAGCTGTGGTAACAAATATGAAACAAGAAAATCTTGCGGAAAAGTAGATTCAATAATAATGGAAGCACCTAAAGGTTTCTACTATTCTTGGTATATGGAAAATGAGCCACAAAATATTATCTCCACAGAGCAAGAAATAAGAGTTTTAGTAGATAATTCTGTCTTCTATTGTCGTTGCACCTCAACGGAAAATGAATTATGCTCTTTCAATATAAAATATATTGCACAAAGGAATTACCCTTATTCACTTTTTGACTACAAAATAGACTCTTGCCTAAAAGAAATTACAGTCTTTAATAAGAGCATAGTATCCAATAACGACACCATCCCAATAGGTAACAAACATTGCGATGATTTTAAATGGGTATTCCACGATGGAACAGAATCAACATTAGATACAACAAGATTTAGATACGATACCCTTGGCTTATTTCCTATAATGCTAATCTCAAGCCTAAACAATGGAGACTGTGTTGATACCCTTGTTAAGAATATTCAAATCAATCCTTATTATAGAGATACAATAAGAGTTAGTATATGTTCAAGAGAAGTCTATAACTTGAACGGATTTAACGAATCAATCGAAGGTTTATACAGCTTGAACCACATTACTGAAAGAGGATGTGATAGTTTAGTTGTTTTAGATTTAAAAATCCAAGAGAACTTTAATCGAGAAATCTATGACACCCTATGTAAGGGAAGCACCTATGACAATTACGGTTTCATTTGTTATGATTCAGGAACCTACATTAGTAATCAAGAATCAATTTATGGTTGCGATAGCATTACAACTTTATATTTAACACAAGTACAAACCTTCCCTGACTATTCAATAATTGATGATAAATATATACTTGTTGAAGATTTTCCAATAATTATTGATGTAACCTCAAGTCCTTGCAATTCCTACTATTGGAATACAGGCTCCACAAGCCCTATACTCGAAATCTATCAAGCAGGATCTTACTATGTAACATTATATACTAACTGCGGGAATGTTCTAGACTCCGTTCTAATTGTAGTTCCAGAAGTAAATGTTTTTGTCCCTAATGCCTTCACACCACTTTCAGACAGAAACAATACCTTCTTCCCAGTCTTTGAAAGTAGTGATAAACTATATATTGAAACATTTGAAATCTTTAATCGCTGGGGACAAAGAATATACTCCTCAACCAAACTACCTTGGGATGGGAAATACAATGGTAAGCTTCTTGACAATGGAGTCTATATCTGGCGATTATTATATAAAACTAAGTATTCAGGAGATATACGCTTTGAAAAGACAGGAGAAGTTAGTATCATAAGATAATTCCTATCCTAAGCCCTCCTAATACCTCTAATAATCACAAGTCTTTTTATTTATTACTTGCTTTAAAACCAGTAGAATCAAGTATTAAATTTCTATCTCTTTGTTTAATTTCACTAAGATGTACATCTAAAATTGCTAAGATGTACATCACAAGACGCTAAGATGTACATCGCAGTAAGCTAAGATGTACATCACAGCAAAATGAAACGCCGTATTAATAATTTAATGCTTTGTTTCAATAGTTTAATACAGCGTTTTACAAATTTAATTCAGCGTTTTAGTAATTGCATTATTCGTTTCTTTTCTTGTAAAGAAGTGATGGATATTGTCTTTGAAGAGATTTTTAAGATAATTATAGAATGATAAGCAACCATAAAACAAAAGTATTTGCATAATTAATGAATAATAATTCTTTATCCTTTTGAAATTTGGTAGAATATTTATATCTTTGCTCATTAAATATTGATTTATTAACTTAAAAAATAGAAATTATGCCATCAATTATTCTAATCGTCGTAATGTCTCTTGTAGCACTTATCGTGTTCCTTTGGTTGGTACCTCTAAACTTATGGTTCCAATGTGTTTTGAACGGAGTTAAGATGTCACTTCTTCAGCTTATTTTTATGCGTTGGAGAAAAGTACCACCAGCAATTATCGTTAATTCAATGATTACTTCTAAGAAAGCAGGTTTAGAGCTAAGTTCTGACCTTCTTGAGGCTCACTATCTTGCAGGAGGACATGTTCCAAGAGTTGTTAAAGCTTTGATTTCTGCTGATAAAGCAAACATTAACTTAGATTTCAAATCAGCAACTGCAATTGACTTAGCTGGTCGTGATGTGTTTGAAGCTGTTCAATTAAGTGTTAACCCTAAAGTTTTAGATACTCCTCTTGTTGCAGCTGTTGCAAGTAATGGTATCCAACTTATTGTTAAGGCAAGGGTTACAGTTAGAGCTAATATCCGCCAATTGGTAGGAGGTGCTGGTGAGGAAACAATTCTTGCTCGTGTTGGAGAAGGTATTGTAACTTCAATTGGTTCTTCAAAATCTCATGCTTATGTTCTTGAAAACCCAGATTCAATTTCTAAACTTGTTCTTTCAAAAGGATTAGACACAGGAACTGCATTTGAGATTCTATCTATTGACATTGCAGATATTGATGTAGGTAAGAATATTGGAGCTCAACTTCAAATGGATCAAGCAGAGGCAGATAAGAATATTGCTCAAGCTAAGGCTGAAGAAAGAAGAGCAATGGCTATAGCTGTTGAACAAGAAATGAAGGCTAAGGCTCAAGAAGCAAGAGCTAAGGTTATTGAAGCAGAAGCAGAGGTGCCTCTTGCAATGGCTGAAGCATTCCGTAGTGGCAACTTAGGCATTATGGATTATTATAAAATGAAGAATATTATGGCTGATACTGACATGAGAGAAAGTATTTCAAAGCCAAGTTCAAATAAAAATGACGGAAATATAGTTAAAAAGTAATTATATTTAGTCTTTTATCGTTTTGTCCACAAGTCTCACTCTTAATTGACAATTTATTATTTAATAATAGGTCAAAGGGTGTAGTTTGTGGACAAAGTGTTTTTGGTGGTATTGTAGAGTTTTCTCTTAAAGAATAAATAAAAGTGGATAAAGATAATATAGTAATTAAAGGGGCGAGGGTAAATAACTTAAAGAATATTGATTTAACCATACCTCATAATAAACTAATTGTAGTAACAGGACTATCAGGCTCTGGGAAAACCTCCCTTGCTTTCGACACCTTGTTTGCAGAGGGGCAAAGACGCTATGTTGAAAGTCTTTCCTCTTATGCAAGGCAGTTTCTTGGAAGGATGAATAAGCCAGAAGTTGATTCAATATCTGGAATATCGCCTGCAATTGCTGTAGAACAAAAGTCCTCTAATAGAAATCCACGCTCAACAGTTGGAACAATCACCGAGATATACGAATATATCAAACTCCTATATGCAAGAATTGGAAAAACCTATTCACCCATTTCATCAGAGGAAGTAACAAGAGATTCAGTTTCAAATGTTGTTGATAAGATGCTTTCCTTTGAAGATGGTTCAAGGGTGATGATTCTTTGCCCCATTAAACTAAAACAAAACGAAACTCTTAATGCACGCTTTGAACTCCTAATGCAACTTGGTTATGTTAGGGTTATGATTGACGATGAAGTAATAAAGATTGAAGACGCCTTAGAGAAAACAATTAAGAAAGACAGAGATGTTAAGATACTAATAGATAGGATAAGCATTGACCTAAGCTCTGAGGATGTTTACCTTCGCCTTTCTGATTCCATTCACACTGCTTTCTACGAGGGTGAAGGGGATTGCATTGTTATGAAAGACGAAGAAACGTTTTTCTTTTCTAATCGCTTTGAAAGAGATGGTATGGAGTTCACAAAACCATCTGAAAACTTCTTTGCTTTCAACAATCCTTATGGAGCTTGCCCAACATGTAGTGGTTCGGGCTTTGTTGAAGGAGTTTCTGAAGACTTAGTAATAACTCAACCACATCTTTCAGTTTTTGAAGGAGTTGTTAACTGTTGGAGAGGTGAGATAATGAAGAAGTTTAAGGAAGACTTTATTGAAAAGACAGCCGAAACCTTCCCAATACACCGCCCATATAATAAACTATTCCAAAAGGATAAGGACTTGCTTTGGAATGGGAGCGAAGATATTGTTGGTATTAATAAATTCTTTGAAATGCTTGTTGCAGAAAGTTATAAGATACAATTTAGGGTTATGCTCTCTCGCTATAGAGGAAGAACAACCTGCCCAGATTGTAGAGGGACAAGGCTAAGGAAAGATGCAGGTTATGTGAAGATAAACGATATGTCAATAATTGATTTATCGCTTATGCCAATTGATGAATTGATTGAGTTCTTCGACAATATCAAACTAAATGACTACGATAAGCAAGTATCAGAACGCTTAATTACAGAAATAAAACAGAGATTAGGTTATATGTTTGAGGTTGGCTTAGGCTACCTCTCACTTAACCGTCAAAGCTCAACCCTTTCAGGAGGAGAAAGTCAGAGAATAGCACTTGCAACCTCACTCGGCAGTCCCCTTGTTGGCTCAATGTATATCTTAGATGAACCAAGCATAGGACTGCATTCAAGAGATACACATAATCTAATAAATGTTC
>JAGNRX010000162.1 GCA_017988355.1 Bacteroidales bacterium
CCTGCTCTTAAAACAATACGGTCTCCCGAACCAGTATAATTATTTAATTTTACCTCAAACCGTTGCCAAGTCTGCACAGTGTCTGGAGCTATGGTAGTAATAGAGTCAAAGCTATTAAAATCATTAACATCACTTATTGCTCCAATAGTTAGGTATGTAGAAGGAAAAATTGTTTTTATTTTCAATCTTAACATAGTTGAACTAATCGGAATATTTGAATCAAGTTGAGGAGTTATCGCATTAGATCTGCCATATCTACTTGAGCTAAAATATAAAGATTTTGAATTTTCGTAATTGGTAATAAATGGAGAATAAAAAACATTAGTTTTAACCATTTTTAACCAACAAGTCATATATGAATTATAAGATGAAGGGTATGATTCAAAGTTTTCTATAAAAGGTAGGCTATCTATTAATTTACATCCTGCTCTAAATTCTATAATATTACTTATATCTGAATAAGTATTGCTATCACAATCTAAGACAATATATGCTTTATATAATGTTGACTGCTCTAAGTTTGTAAGAATGAAAGAATTTGTGTCGGTAATGTAAATTGAATCATAACTTGTATCTAATGATTTCTTAGAATAAAGCCACCAAGCATTATCATTAATTCCTCTTATCCAACTAAGACTAACATTATTTGTTATAATTGGGTCTGTGTTTAAAACGGGACTAACACATTGTCTTTCTTCTATTTGTACATCATCTAACCCTACATACTCACCTTCGAGGAGAGTAGAGTAAAACACAAAGAATATTTTTTTATTCGTACCTATTTCTCCCATATAAGGTAGGTCAAAACTATAATTTTCATTATTTATCAATTGAATAAAATTATTGTTTATTGAAGTTGGAAAATTGCTACCCGAATAATATACTTTATTATTTGATCCAAAATAAGAACTATCTTCATCAACCATATATACTTTAAGACTAGTAGAACCGCCCCATAATGAGCTTATTACTTTTGTTTTAAACGATAGTTTGTAACCACCAGCACCACTAGACTGGATTAATCTACTTGCAACTACTGTAGTATGTAAATCATTAACACTATCTCTTTTTCTAATACTAAGCATGTGATTATTGGTTGAGTCTAAGGCTTCGTCTATTTCAAGATATAAATAATCATTATTAGAAAAAGTCCAAGAGTTTGCAGAAACTGAATCTTCAAAATCACAGTTATAAGGTATTTGTGCAGGCAAACTATATGTCTTTTCATTCTTAACTGAAAAGTCCACTTCACCATTTTGTCTCACTCCAATTGAATACTTTGTTGAAGGAAGTAAATTGCCGATAATATATGGAAGACTTGTTGTATTATTAAGATTAATTATGGTGGCAATATTTAAGTCAAGACTATCTCCAATGTTATATGCTATTTGATAGCCATTCCCTAAAGAATTGTACTCACTCCAGTTTAGAGAGATTTCAGTTGGAGAAACGGTATGAGCTTCAAGATTGTTTATACTTTGACCAATAGAGATATAGTCTATTATTAGATTTTTAATCCAAACGGCTCCTCCTACATGTCTTAGAGCAATATAATTGTTTGCACCCACTAAAGGAGATGAGTTTAGGTGAGTTTCGTAAAATCCAATGGGGTTTGTAATATCAAGCAAAGATTGAAAACTAGATATATCCATGCTAGTATCCATAACACCTATGCTAAGAGTTCCATAACTATTAGTTGCTTCAAAAGAAATCTTTAAAGAATCTATATTTACGCCTAAAGCGGGACTTACGAAAAAAGAAGGGAAATAAAAAGCGTCTAAGCTAGCGACATAAGTGTTATCATATTGATTAAAGTACCCTAGTTCTACATTCTGTAATGGGTTCCAGCATTGCTCACTTGAAAAATCTTCATAATAAGGGAAATCAGTAATAACATGGCAAATTGTTCTAAACTCACTTTCTGTCCATTCACTTTTGTTAAACTCTCCGCAAATAGTCCTAATTCTTAAATCATAATTTGTCTTATCTAATAGATTATTAATAGTTAGGTTCGTATCCGTTGTAAAAACTGAATTAGCATTTATCCAAGATGTATCAGACTGAATTTTATATTGAACCTCCCAATTAGAGGCATCGCCAGTTCTTTTCCAATTAACATTTACGCTATTAGGGAGTATATCTAAATACTGAATTGAATCAGGTTCTAAACAACTAACCATATATAATTGAAAGTTTACCCTTTGATTTGTTAACGTACCTTCATTCGGAGGGTTTTCTAAACTATAAGATGAATTACCAATATGATACTTAGATAATGAATCAGTTTTTGTTTCACAGAATAATCCTTGAATTGCAGGCCCAGAACTTCCTGGGTTTTTAATAAAAGTAAGAACAATATTTGAAGTTCTATCCCATTCAAATGGAGTACCTAAATGAATTTTATACCTATTGCCTTCTATTTGCATAAAAGACATACTAGACGAGAAAACTTCGTTCATTTGAGAATGTGGCAAATACCCTTGAGAAAGAGAATTTGAACTCGTATTTCCCATCATGATAGTCATATTTACCAATGTAGTTTGATAGTAATAAAGTTTAACTTCAGTAAACCCTATATCAGTAATAAACCTTAAGTTAGAATCAGCATCAATTTCACTAGCTAAAATTATTTGCTGAGAGTAATGAGTACTGTTATTAAGATTAAATGGTAGAACATGACATGTATCTGTTCCGTTTCCAACATTAACTATTTGACTAAATGCTTGCAAACAAAACATCGTTGCAATTAAAGATAATATTATTCTTTTCATATCATATTAATTATTTCCACAACAAAAATACATAAAAATTTCTTAATCACAATAGAATAAGAATTTTATTAATAGATTACGTCATCTCCTGAAATAATTAGTTTTTGTTCATTTGTAATATAGAGAACAAATTGTCAGTTATAAGCTAAGACTACTGTAATATAAAAACAATAAGACATTAAGATGATTACAAACTATTTTGATAAGCAATTTGAAATAAGATATTTTGAAGTAAATAAAAATGGTATTGCTTCGCCAACCACTATCTTAACTTTATTAGAAGAAACAGCGGCAGAGCATTGTGATTCTATAAACTATAATTTATTTCAATTAGAGAAAGCAAATATTGGATGGGTTTTAGTTTCAGGGGTTTTAGAGATGGAGAGATATCCCAATTACAAAGAAAAAATCACTATTAGAACCTGGTTGTCAGAATATACAAGTATTAAAGGAATTAGAGAGAATATTATTTACGATGAAGAGAATAATGTAATTGGAAGAGCTAAGGGTATATGGGTTTTCTTCGATATTGAAAGGAGAAGACCTGCTAAAATATTTGATGAAATAAAAGAAAAATGGTCTTTCTGTAGTGAAGAAAGTATTAGTTATAATGTTTCTGAAAAAATCCTAGTAATTGATAAGCCTGATTGTGAACTAGAGTTTAAAGTAAATAGCTACGATACTGATATGAATAAGCACGTAAATAATATTAAATATTTACAATGGGTTCTTGAGTCAGTTCCTGAGGATATTATTAATAATTACTATTTACATTCTATAGATGGTAGATTTATTGCAGAAGCTAATTATGGTCAAACAATCCTTTCTTTAACTAAAAATGATATAGAGAATGAATCGTTCATTCATACAATAAAAACTGAAGGTGATGATAAAGTGTGCGCTACAGCAAAAACAATTTGGAGGAAACTTTAAGCATAAAAAAATCCTTACTCACAATGGAATAAGGATTTCTTATTAGTATTTATTTTTAAAAGTCAAAGCCTCTAAACTTATTAG
>JAGNRX010000018.1 GCA_017988355.1 Bacteroidales bacterium
ATATTAAAGTTTATATCTGCAAATATACTAAAATATTTGGCTAATAAACAAAATTATTTACTGGTTGCCTTATCTGGAAAATTAAATTCAAGTAATAATTTTTTAAAGTAAAGGATTAGTTTTATAAAACAAAGGATTATTTGAGTAACCTGCCACCTTACTCATAGTAACCTGCCACCTTACTACTAGTAACCTGCCACCTTACTGAAATGAAACGCTGTTTCAGAAAATTAATACGCTGTAATAATTTTTTAAAACGCCGTAATAATTTTCTGAAACAGCGTTTCATTTTTCTAATACTTGGTGTTTGGAATGGGATGCTTTAAGTGGTATTGGTAAAAGAAAAGGGGCTAACAATTTTCATTGTTAGCCCCTAATTATTTTGGTCTTTTCTCTTAGTTATTCACTATTGTTTGGAATTCTAAGTTAGAGATATAACGGCGGAATTCGATATCGTTCTTTGCTTTGTATTTGTAGTCTGGTTCTTGGCTACATGCTTCACGTAGGTTTTTCACAAGTCCCGGTACATCGTCAAGGCGTGCATAACAAACTGCTCTTAGGTAGTTTACTTCTGCGGTTTGATCCATGCAACAGTCAAGTGTACGGATTGCGTTTCCAGTGTTGCCTGTTAGAAGTTGAAGTAGTGCTAGGTTATAGATACATTTTCTGCCATCTAAGTGTTTTGCTGCTTCTTCATAGTTACCTTTCTTAATGTCAACTATTGCTTGGTTTACAAGTGCTTGGTCGTTGCCTAATTCTACTGCTTCTTGCATATATTTGTCGGCTGTCATTACGTCTCTAAGTGCTAGGTGAAGTAGTGCTAGGTTGTTTTTAACGGTTGCGTTATTTGGTGATAATTTATCTGCTGTTTCAAGATATCTTCTTGACTCATCTAATTGGTTAAGGTTAAGGGATACTGCTCCTGCATTATTCCATCCTGCCCATTCAGATCCAAATCTTTCGGTGATAGATTTGTAGATTGAAAGTTTATTTGCGTAGTTTGAGGTTAGTGATGCTGCATACATTAACTCGTCGTAGGTTAGCTCGTCTGGGTTTGTTACTGCCATTTTTGCTATTTCTTGATCTGTTTTTTGTATTCCTGAGAAGTTAAATGCTATCTCTCCTCTACGAAGTGTTGGTAGTATATCTTCTTCAATTTGACGGAAGACTACTGACATATTTCTAATTTCTTGTTCTCTACGTACTTTGTCTGGTTGTGATTTTACTACGTTGATTACGGTGTTCTTTTCTTTTAGTGAGCTTCCTTCAACAAGTCTTAGGAAATTAACCCAGTCTTCTCCTTTTGCATTGGTTTGAATAACTACGTCTTTCTTTGCGTTATTGATATAACTTTGAACGTCGTTTGCCTTAATGTTTTCTGCTTTTGCTCTTTCTCTAAGTGCTTCGTCTAACATTGAGTTTACTAATTTCTCGGTTGTTGCTGCTCTCTTTTTTGATAGTCCAACGTTAAATGATTCTTCACCCTCTGGAGATGCCCAAGCGTTAACAAATATTTGACGTGGCACTGAGTTGTTTGCAATATATGATTTCATATTGTCTATTGCTCTCTTTGCGTTGTTCTTTTTGTTTTGCTCGTTATTCCAGTTAAGGTCTGCCAAATTCACGGTAAAGAAAATGTCGGCTGACATCATTTCTGTTGTTTTTGGTGCGTATGCATGTGGTGCAATTGATAAATCTCCTCTAATATCTACTCTGTTTGAGGTTGAGTTTATTCCTTGAGATATTTTTATGTTTCCTAAGTTTATTGCTCCATTGTTTTCTAATGCTTCGGATTGTGTTGCGTCTGCTTCATTAACTGCTTTTGCTTTGTAGGCAATAGGATTAAGGGTTAGTTGTGCGTTTTCCATCCCTTGTCTATATTGGATAGTGTCTTTATAAACAAAGCGTCCTCCTGTTTTTCTATCGATTGCTTTTCCGTTTCCTTCTACTTTTGTTCCCTTAAGGTTCATTTGCGAAAGGATTACTTCACCTGTTTCCCAAGTTAGTACTGGTTGCATATAAACTACTGCATCTTTTCTGAAATAACCTTCTGGAATATTTCCGTTAATTGTAACAATAACCTTGTCTCCATGAGCCTCTAATGGGTTTGGAGAAACCTGATAACGCACTTTGTTATGGTTTGTTTGCATATCTTTTATACTACCGCATGAAGATGCTGTAAATATCAAAAGACCTATTAATAAAGTACTTAATACCGTTTTTCTCATATTTTTGATGTAATTAAAATTTCTTTTTTCCTCTGTTTTTTGTCTAAAACTTGACTTTACAATATGCAAAAATATTAATAATTTGCGAGATTTCATACATTTAAGATGAAAATTAATTCATTTTCGTTCTTTTTATTATATAAGGAAGAAGAACTTTATCAACTCCTTCGTTTATATTTGCATCAACAAAATCTATTCTGATGTTTTCACAAGAATCTTTTATGGTTTTGATTTTCTTGAGTATTGCTTTTTTGTAAACCTCTCTTAGGTCTTGAGGGTTTAATTTAATTTCTTCTGAGGTTTCTAGGTCTATTAGGCGGTAAGGAGTGTTTTTGTAGTCAAAATCTATCTCTTTGTTTCTGTCATTAACGTGGAAAAGAATTACTTCGTGCTTGCAATGTTTTAGATGTTGCAAGGATGATATGATTTCGTTTTCGCTATCTTGAGAGGATAGTAAGTCAGTGAAAATTATTATTAATGAGCGGCGATGAATTTGTTCTGCTATCTGATGAAGAATTGGCGAAATATTGGTTTGAGCCTTTTTTTCTTTGTCTTTTGGTCTAATTAGGTCTTCAAGAAGATTGAAAACATATCTCTTATGTCCGAAGTTAGACTTGATATCGGTTATTAGATCAATTTTATCGGAAATAAGGCTTAGTCCAAAGGCGTCTCTCTGGCGAGAAAGCATTTGAATGATGGCTCCAGAGGCATATGCGGCAAAGGTAATTTTGTTTGGAGTGGTGAAAGAGATTTCTTTTTGGATAGGGAAGAACATTGAAGAGGAATTATCTAATACTAATACGCATCGAAGATTGGTTTCCTCTTCATATTTTTTTACAAAAAACTTATCTGTTCTTCCATAAAGCTTCCAGTCTATGTTTTTGATTGATTCACCAGAATTATAGAGCCTATGTTCTGCAAATTCAACCGAAAAGCCATGGAATGGACTCTTGTGTAAGCCTGTAATGAACCCTTCAACAATTTGATTGCTTACAAACTCAATTGAATTATATCCGATTATATTTTCTATTTTATCGGACATATTAATATTATAGGTTTTTTTCTATAATATCTACGAACTTAGATTTTGATTGAGCTCCAACTAATTTATCAACCACTTCACCATTCTTTAGGAATAGTACAGTTGGAATGTTGCGTATTGAAAACTGAGACGTGATATCATTTGATTCATCTACGTTTACTTTTCCAACAACAACTCTTCCATCATATTCAACTGATAACTCTTCAATAACAGGTCCTATCTGACGACAAGGTCCGCACCATTGTGCCCAAAAATCTAAAACAACTAATTTGTCTGATTGTTTAACAACACTTTCAAAGGTTGCATCTGTAACTTCTAATGCCATATCACTGTGTTTTTAATATAATGAAGTGCAAACATAATACAATTTATCGATATAAAGAGAAAATAAATTTGTATAATCTCAAAAATGGCTGTATTTTTGTTGCTTAATTATTTGATTATTCAATAATAAAAGAAAATAAATATAATGGAAAAAACAAACCTAATCCTTGCGATTAATCCTGGATCTACTTCTACAAAGATTGCAGTTTATAATGGTGCAGAACAATTGTTTCTAAAAAATATTAAGCATTCATCAGAAGAATTGGCTCCCTTTGAAAAAATCGCTGACCAATATGAATTCAGAAAAGAATTAATTCTAAAAGAAATTAATATGGCTCAGTTCAATCTTCAAGAATTTAAAGTTATTATTGGTAGAGGAGGATTGGTTAAACCTGTTGCCTCAGGAGTTCTTGAAATTAATGAGAAAATGCTGGAAGACCTTAGAGTTGGAAGAGAAGGACAACACGCATCGAACCTTGGTGGAATAATCGCTTATGATATTGCACATACTATTCCTGGTGCAAGAGCTGTTATTGCTGACCCTGTTGTTGTTGATGAATTTTGTGACTTTGCAAGAATAAGTGGACATCCTCTTATGCCTCGCCGTTCAATTTTCCATGCTCTTAACCAAAAAGCTATTGCTCGTAGGTATGCAAAGGAAATTAACAAGACTTATGAAGAACTAAACCTTATTGGAGTTCACTTGGGTGGAGGTATTAGCGTTGCAGCTCATTGTAAAGGAAAAGTTATTGATGTTAACCAAGCTCTTGATGGAGATGGCCCATTTTCACCAGAGAGATCAGGTACATTGCCAGTAAATGAAATTATTAAAGTTTGTTTTTCAGGCGAATATACTGAACAAGAAATCAAGAAAATGGTTGTTGGAGGCGGCGGCTATGTTGCTTATCTTGGAACAAACGATGCTTACCAAGTTGAATGCAAAGCAAAAGATGGTGATAAGAATTTTGAATTTATACAAGAAGCTATGGCTTATCAAATTTCAAAAGAGATTGGTGCAATGTCAACTGTTCTTAAGGGAGAGGTTGATGCAATATTCCTAACCGGAGGAATTGCTTATAGCAAAACCTTTGTTGAGTTAATTACAGAGAGAGTTAAGTCTATTGCTCCTGTTCATGCTTATCCTGGTGAAGATGAAATGGGCGCTTTAGCTCAAAACGCTCTAATGTTAATTAATGGAGAGATAGAAGCTACAATATATGAATAACACTATATAGATATATGTAGAGAATTTGTCTTAATTCATAGAATAGAGAGGGAACTAAAACCATTAGGCTCCCTCTCTTTTTAATTTCTTCTCTTTCTAAAACAAAATACAAATGCTTTAAAGATATTTAGTTAAGAAAGCAATCTACAATTTTTTATTGAATAATATCCATAAAATTTGTGAGATAATAAAATTTGTTATACTTTTGCAACCTCTTTAAGAACGGCGTCGTAGCTCAGTTGGTAGAGCAGAGGACTGAAAATCCTTGTGTCACTGGTTCAAATCCAGTCGATGCCACTTCAAAAAAGCTGGAACATTAATTTGTTTCAGCTTTTTTTTATTTCGTCAATCCTAAGACCCGCTAACATCCCTAATGTGTTCGATTGAAAATAAAATGAATAAAAAATATAAAAAAATTAGGTGGTAATAAATAATGGTGTATCTTTGCAATGTTTTTGAGATGAAAAATCTTTTAAAACGTTTTTATTCGCTACTGTTTAATTATTGAAGTTAGTTTATTCGTTTTAAGAAAAAAGATTTTCCCCTCATTTTATTATTTAATTTATTTTATATGAACATTTTTGTTTCAAACTTAAGTTACGCTATCAATGATGATGACTTAAGACAAGCGTTTGAAGAATACGGTGAAGTTTCTTCAGCAAAAGTTATTACTGACAAATTTACTGGCCGTTCAAGAGGTTTTGGATTTGTTGAAATGTCTGACGAACACGGACAAAAAGCAATTGAAGAACTTAACGGAGCTTCTTTTGATAAGAAAGTTATCTCTGTTGCAGTAGCTCGTCCTCGTGAGGATAGAGGCGATAGCAACCGTGGTGGCGGTGGTTTTAACAGAGACCAAAGAGGTAGAAGTAATTATAATAGCGATCGTTATTAGTATATACTATTTCATTAAAGAAAAGACTTACCTTGATTTATTTCTTGGTAAGTCTTTTTTTATTATAGAATTTTAGTATTTTTGCATTCTCATAATACTTATAATAAAAGAACATCATGGATAACCAAGAATTAGACAATAACAATATTGAAGATAATATCAATGAAGACATTTCTTCTGAAGAGAAAGTAGTATATAGTAATATTATTGAAGAAGAACCTAAAGATATTAACCTTTCATCTAAGAAGAAAAAGAAATCTCCTCTTCTTATAGTATTTGGAGTTTTCTCTATCCTTTCTTTTGTTGGAGTTATGGTTCTTTTATGTTTGTTTTTCTGTGGAGATAATAAAGGTAATAATGTTTCCATTGTTCCAAAGGTTGTTCAAACGGGAGATTTAAGAATTGCTTATGTTAACACTGACTCAATTTTAGCTCAATATGATTATGCAAAGGATTTAGAGAAAGGGTTAAAAACTTATCAAACCTCTTTGGAATCAAATTACCAGGCTCAGGGTAAGAAACTTCAATCAGATTATGAAAACTATTTAAAAACTGGAGACAAACTAACCTTAACAGAACAAAAAAAGAAAGAAGAAGATTTAGGTCGTCGCCAACAAGAATTTCCTCTGCTTCAACAAAAAATGATGGCTCAATTGCAAGAACGTCAAATGGAAGACAACAAAAAACTACTTAATGCAGTTTATGCTTTCATTAAAGACTACAATGCAAAGAACCAGAAATTCAATATTATATTAAGTAGATCCTATATTTCAAGTACTGTTCTTTATGCTGATGATGCATATGATATTACTGACGAAATAGTAAAGGGATTAAACCAAGAATACAAAAATGTTAAGGGGAAATAATAATATTTCTCAAACCATAATATTTTTTTCAACAAAAGAATAGTATTCCCCATTCTTCCCTAATATTATATGGTCTAAAACATTTATTGAAAGGATTTTCCCTGCTTTTGAAATCCTTTCTGTTATTGCCCTATCGCTTTCACTTGGTAGAGTATTTCCTGATGGATGATTATGTGCAAGGATTATTTTTGAAGAATTGTTTTCAAGACATATCTTAAATAATTTCTTTAAATCTACACTTGTCTCCGACCAACCTCCTTCGCTTATGCAGACTTTCTTAATAAATTTCTGAGAATTACTAAGCAATACTATCCAAAAAGTTTCAAACTCCAAGTCAGCAAGATCAGAAAACAATACATTATATACTTGCTTAGGCTCCTTAATAACAAAATTTTCATCTTTAATATCCAGCCTCCTATTTCCTAATTCCAAAGAGGCAACAATATTAATTGCCTTTGCCTCCCCAATTCCCTTAAACTTATTCATTAAGTCTTTATAGTTTAGTGAGGAGAGTTCATTAACGTTATTATTGACAGAATTTAATATTCTTTGTGCCAGCTGAACTGCGCTTTCATTCCTTGAACCAGAACCGATAATTATGGCTAATAGCTCAGCATTGGTTAGTTTCTTTTTACCAATCTGCATTAGTTTTTCGCGTGGTCTATCTTCTTTTGCCCAATTCTTTATACTATTATATATGTTTTCGTCTTCCATAAAATTAATATAATATTTCAGCAAAGATAGAAAAATAATACAAAAGAATAGAGTAGAGAATAGAAAAACAGAAAAAAACATCTAAAGTGTTGTAAATAAAATAAAAGATTGTATCTTTGCAACCCCTAAACATAGGTTATGCACAACAAATTATCCTATAACTGATATGTTTAGCAGGATGACTTTCATCGTTTTACGACATTCTAATTGCCCGTTGGAATAGGAAATAAAACAATGAATTAAAGTAATATTTACTCGAAAAACAGAGTAAAATTTTAGATGTTTTAAAAACATAAATTTAAAAAATGAATACGTTAAGTTACAAAACCGTATCTGCGAATAAAGCAACCGTTCAAAAAGAATGGATAATTATAGATGCAGAAAATCAAATTTTGGGACGTTTAGCTACAAAAGTGGCAAATGTGTTAAGAGGCAAACATAAGCCATCCTATACTCCTCACGTTGATTGTGGAGATAATATCATTATTATTAATGCCGAAAAAATACGCTTTACAGGAAAGAAATTAACTGATAAAGTTTATGTTCGTCATACTGGTCACCCTGGTGGACAAAGATTTGCAACTCCAAAGCAATTGTTAGCAACTCATCCTATTCGTGTTATTGAACACGCAGTTAAGGGTATGTTACCAAAAAACAAATTGGGAGCTGCTTTATACAGAAATCTTTATGTTTATGCAGGAACTGTTCATCAACACGAAGCTCAACAACCAAAAGTAGTTAATTTAAATTCAATCCGATAATTTCATGGAAGTAATAAACAAAATAGGAAGAAGAAAATCTGCTGTTGCTCGTATTTATATGACTGCAGGCAGTGGTAAAATTACTCTAAATGGGAGAGATTATATGGAATATTTCCCTACTCCAACATTACAATATGTTTGTCGTCAATCATTTGAAACAGTAGGAGTTTTTGGACAATATGACGTTAAGGCTAACTTAGATGGTGGTGGAACTACTGGACAAGCAGAAGCTTTGCGTATGGCAATAGCTCGTGCATTATGTGAAATTGATATTGAAAATCGCCCAGCATTAAAGGCGAAAGGTTTAGTTCGTAGAGACCCTCGTATGGTTGAAAGAAAGAAACCAGGACAAAAAGGCGCTCGTAAGAAATTCCAATTTAGCAAACGTTAATCGTTTTATTGGATTGCCGTTTAGTATCCAAATTGGTAAGATTTGGGTTTTTCCTCCAACTACTTGCCAATTGAATTAATTAAAGGAATGTAAACAAACAAAGAAAAAACAAGATGTTAGATTTTAATGAAATGTTAGATTCAAGTGTTCACTTCGGACACATGAAAAGAAAATGGAATCCAAAAATGGCTCCTTATATCTTTATGGAGAAAAATGGTATTCACATCATTGACCTACACAAAACAGCTGAAAAAGCAGATGAAGCTGCTGCAGCAATAAAGCAAATAGCAAAATCAGGTAAGAAAATTCTTTTCGTTGCTACAAAGAAACAAGCTAAAGAGGTTATTTCTGAATTGGTAACAACAGTGAATATGCCATTCGTTACAGAACGTTGGCCTGGTGGTATGTTAACAAACTTCGTTACTATCCGTAAGGCAGTAAAGAAAATGAACATACTTGACAAACTTATCAACGATAAAGATACATCAAAAATAAGCAAACGCGAACGTCTTCAATTGTCACGTGAGAAAGCAAAATTAGAAAAAAACTTAGGTTCTATTTCTGATTTAACTCGTCTTCCATCAGCAATTTTTGTTATTGATATTAACAAAGAACATATTGCTGTTGCTGAGGCTCGTCGTTTAAATATTCCTATTTTTGCATTAGTTGACACTAATGTTAATCCAGACCTTATTGATTTCCCAATCCCAGCAAATGATGATGCTTCAAAATCAATATCATTAATTGTACAATACATGTGCAAAGCGATTGAAGAAGGATTGAATGAAAGAAAGATGGATAAGGATGCTCGTGAGGCAGCAGACGAAGAAGAAGTTAACGAAAAAGCATTAGCAACTGAACTTTTAGACGAAGACGAAGACGAAGATTCAACATCAAAAGACGGAGTTAAGATTAAAAGAGTTAAGGCTGTAACTGAAGATGAATCATCTGATAAGAAACGTCCTCGTAAAGTGATTTCTGCAAAGAAACCAGCTCAAAAGAAATAATAATAATTGAACAAGTAAAAAAAGAAACTATCATGGCAAATATAACTGCTTCAGCTGTTAATGAATTACGTCAACGCACAGGCGTTGGTATGATGGATTGCAAAAAAGCCCTAGTTGAATGTGACGGAGATATGGATAAAGCAATTGACTACTTAAGAGAAAAAGGTCAAAAACTAGCTTTAAAACGTGCAGACAGAGATGCTAGTGAAGGTTGTGTATTAGCAGCAACAACAGAAGATAAAAAATTTGGTGCAGTAATTATGATTAATTGCGAAACTGACTTTGTTGCAAAGAATGATGATTTTGTTGATTTCACTCGTTTAATATTAGACAATGCAATTGCTGCTAAGGCTAGAACAGCTGAGCAGGTTAATGCATTAGTTATAAATGGCACAACAGTTGAAAACCTAATCATTGAACAAGTTGCTAAAATTGGTGAAAAAATAGAATTGACTAAATACGAAATTCTTGAATCACCTGTTGTATATGCATATATTCACACTGGTAATCGTTTGGCTACAATTGTGGCATTAAACAAAACTGGATTTGACGAACAAGGTCATGATGTTGCAATGCAAATTGCAGCAATGTCACCTCTTGCTTTAGACAAAACAACCATCTCTGCTGAAACAATTGAAAGAGAAATGGAAGTTTATCGTGGACAAATTCGCGAAGAAGGCAAACCAGAAAACATGGTTGACAAAATTGCAGAAGGTAAACTTAACAAATTCTTCAAAGAAAATACACTATTAAGTCAAGACTTCATTAAAGACACAAAGAAAAACGTTCTTCAGTATCTTCAAGAAGGAGATAAAGAATTAACAGTAACAGCATTCTATCGCTTTGCGTTAGGAGCTTAAATCTTTAATAATTATTGATATATCTAAGGGTTCTAAAAACAAAGAGTTTTAGAGCCCTTTTTTTAATTAAAGAGAATATTCAACAAGTAAAAGACCAATTATGTATCAAGTTAGAGCAAAAAAACACTTAGGACAACATTTCTTGAAAGACGAAGAAATAGCAAAAGAAATAGCTTTCAGCCTTTCGGGAGAGTTTCCTAATATCTTAGAAATAGGTCCTGGTATGGGAGTTCTAACTAAATACCTATTTGAAAATCCGCTCCTAAAGGAAATTAAAGTTGTTGAAATAGATACAGAATCAGTTCAATACTTAAAAGAAAACTTTCCCAACCTTGTTGACAACATCTACTCTGAAGACTTCTTAAAGATGGATTTAGATAAGATATACCAATCTCCTTATGCAATCATTGGCAATTTCCCTTACAATATTTCTAGCCAAATCCTATTTAGAGTTTTTGAAAACAAAGACCTCGTACCAGAACTTGTTGGGATGTTCCAAAAAGAAGTGGCTGAAAGGATATGTTCTAAATGCGGAACAAAGGTATATGGTATTCTTAGCGTTCTTCTTTCAGCATACTTTGACATGGAATATCTTTTCACTGTTGAAGCGGCTTCATTTATTCCACCACCAAAGGTTAAATCCGCAGTGATAAGGATGAAGAGAAACAAAGTAGAGAAATTAGATTGCGATGAAAAGCTATTTTTAACGGTTGTCAAAACTGCCTTTAACCAAAGAAGGAAAATGCTACGTCAATCTCTTAAACCAATGGGGAAAAACATGGAAGATATCGACTCAGAACTTTTAACAAAAAGAGCAGAACAACTGACAGTAGAACAATTTGTATATATTACTAATCGTTTAAAATAGACAACTAGAAGAAAACTTTTGAAATGATAGGATTTATATTTTCTGCCCTACTATTAGGAATAGCTCTTTCTATGGATAGTTTGGCTGTGTCCATAACTTGTGGACTACAAAAAACAATGACCAAGAAAAGAGCCATCATATTAGCACTAAGCTTTGCTTTTTTCCAAGGGCTCTTCCCACTAATAGGAGCTTTAGTCGGTGATTTTGCAAAAGATTATATTCAAGCAATTGACCACTGGATAGCATTTGGACTATTGGCAGTAATTGGTATGAAAATGTTTCTTGAAGGGTATCGTTACAACCTAAGAGAATGTGCATTATATGATTTCACAAAGCCATCAGTCCTAATAACCCTTTCAATAGCAACAAGCATAGACGCATTTATTATAGGGATT
>JAGNRX010000019.1 GCA_017988355.1 Bacteroidales bacterium
CGCTTCCTACAAAGGCTATAAAATTGGTTCCTTAGAAGAAGATGGAGAAAAGGCAAAAGGAAAAATAATATGTGTTGACCAAGAGGGGAAATGGACAGGTAAAACTCCCTTTGATTTCTCAATAACAAAGAATGTTTTTATGATGTTCATAGTTTCTGGAATAATCATTGCGGTTGTCTTTAGGGCAAAATCAATTGCTAAGAAAAGAGTTGGCAAAGCACCTAAGGGAACTCAAACAATTGTAGAGTTTATTATATTATTTATTAGAGACGATATCGCCATTCCTTCAATTGGATTAAAGCGTCATGGTAAGTTTATGACTTATCTTTTAACTGCTTTTTGTTTTATCTTCCTTTCAAACATAATGGGTTTATTTCCTTTCTTCCCAGGAGGAGCAAACCTAACAGGAAATATTGCAGTAACATTAGTTTTAGCTGTTTTTACCTTCATAATAACTCAGTTTTCTGCAAATAAGGACTATTTCAAACATATAATAAATATGCCAGGAGTGCCTTGGTGGTTAAAGTTTCCCCTACCAATAATGCCAATTGTTGAGATATTAGGTCTAATCACAAAACCCTTTGCCCTAACCATTCGTTTGTTTGCAAACATAACAGCAGGACACGTAATCATCCTTGGTTTCATATCCATAATATTTATATTTGGATCTCAAAATATGGCACTTGGATATGGAGTATCAATTATTCCAGTCTTATTTGCAATCTTTATGAGCCTATTAGAAATCTTAGTAGCGTTTATACAAGCCTATGTTTTCACCCTTCTTTCTGCAATCTACATTGGAATGGCACACGAAGAGCATGCAGAAGTAGCGCATAATGAAATTGCAAAATAATCAATAACGACATTCTCTTTTTGAATCAAAGATCCACTGAATTAGATCAAAGATCTAGTGAAATGAATCACTGATCTACGGAAATGAATCACTGATCTACGCCAGTGAATCAAAGAAAGAAAAAATTAATACGCTGATTCAATAAACCCTTATAGCAATTCAATAAATTATAAGGAAATACCTACCAATTTATAGGTTCTTTCCCTTGTTTTACTAAGTAATCATTGGTTTTAGAGAAGTGATTGTTGCCAAAGAAACCACGATAGGCAGAAAGAGGTGAGGGATGTACAGATTTTAACACTAAATGCTTCGTTTTATCAATAAACTCTCCTTTCTTTTGAGCGTAAGAGCCCCACAACAAAAAGACAATCCCTTGTTTTTCATTAGCCAAATGATGGATTACTGAGTCGGTAAATTTCTCCCAACCCATTTTCTGATGAGAGCCTGCCTTATGAGCCTCAACCGTTAAGGTCGCATTAATAAGTAGAACCCCTTGTTTAGCCCAGAGGGTTAAATCTCCGCTATTTTTAGGTTCAATTCCAAGGTCTTGTTCAATCTCTTTGTAGATATTTTTCAGAGATGGGGGAATAGGAGTTGGCTCAAGAACAGAGAAACAAAGCCCATGAGCTTGGTTAGGCTCGTGATAAGGGTCTTGACCAATAATCACAACCTTCGTTTTTGAAAAAGGACAGAGGTTAAAGGCATTAAAAATGTCATCACTCTTAGGATAAACTACTTTATTAGAGTATGCATCTCTAATAAGCCCCACCAAATTGATGAAATATCCTTTTTTAAACTCCTCTTTCAGAACTTCTTTCCATTCTTTTTCAATATCCACATCCATATAGCATTGTTTTATGTCAATTTCTTTTTAGTTAGACAACAAATTTAGGGATTTTATTTCGATTCACCAGCTCTTGTGTCAAAGTTTTCAGTCTGTGGTTTCTGAACTTGTTTGTTCTTATAGTATTTTCCAAAATTATAACGAAGTGAAAATGCAACACGAGGACCTTGGTAATTACCCCATGATTTCGACAGAGTATTTAGGTAGCGAGTCTCACTATAATTTTTATTCATATCAAATAAATCGCTTATGCTTGCAGTTAATCCAAATTTGTCGTTAAAGAATTTCTTAGAAACACTTATTGAAATATCTTGAGAAGAGCTTGAAGTGCTTAGCCCATTCATTGAAGAGGAATAGAAATAGTAGTAAACGCTTATCTTCCATTTCATTGGAAGGGTGAAGTCGGAAGAAATATTACCATTATAGCTCCAATTTTCTCTATTTATTTGCCCCTGGTTGGTTGAAGATAGGATTTTCACATAGCTTGCTCCAAATGAAGAGCTGAAACTAAGCCATGAAAAGAATTCTTTATTGAAACTTGCACTAAAGTATAGGTTATGGTTAGAACCAAAGTTAATTGGAATGGAGATTAAAGCAAGTGGATTATGCACAAAGAGGTTTGAATCAATTGGACCTTCAAGCCAATTTATATCATCTTGGGTAAAAGAATATGAAATATCAGTAAATAGCATGTATTTAAAAGAATGAGCTAAGCTAATTGAATGGGAATACTGTGGTTTTATATATGGATTTCCTGTTGAATAGGAATATTCTGAATACTTGCTTATAAATGGGTCTAAACTCCCTGACCAAGGTCTTGAAATCCTATAAGAGTAGGTTAGTTTTAATTGATTATCGTCTTGAAACTTATAGTTAAGACTTAGGTTTGGGAATAAATCAAAGTAATTTCTTGAATTGATGCTATCAATTGCATATTGATGACCCTTTGTGTTGGTCTGCTCTGCCCTTATTCCCAGTCTTAGATTTAATTTCTTTTTGAAGGTATTGGAGAAAGAAACATAAAGGGAATTAATATTTTCAAAATACTTGAAATGGTTAGATTGCATTTCATCACTTAGGTAAGTATTTGTTACGGTATCTAATACCAAAGACTTGAAGTCTTTATTGTTAAAATTAAAATTTGTTTTCCCTCCAGCCTCAAGTCTCATTGTTTTCTTTATTGGCTTGAAATAATCCACCCTTGCACTCAAATTGTCAGATGATGATAGAGTATTTCTTTCGTATCCTTCTCTTCTGCTTAGAATTGTGTTAATATCTCCTATGAAATACTCATTAAGATTTTCTAAACTACCATCATTTTCGGAGTGAGAGTAGCCAAAATCAAATGATATCTTTGAATCAAGAGTATCTAATTTCTTAACATAGTCCAATCCAATACCAAGGTTATTTCTACCTCCTTCATAACCACTCTTATTTATATATGAAGAATCTATTTGTGAAAAATAATTAGGATAAGAAGATATTCTGTAAGGAACAGTGTTTTCAATTAATGGATTTCCTCCACCTGTATAATATAGACTAAGCCCTATTGTGCGATTTGTATCAATTAAATAGTTTGCACTAAGATTTAAATTATTATTTTGCCAAACCCACTCATCTTCTTTTTCTGTCCTAAATAAAATTGTATCCCCTTCTGCCTTTGAGGTATATCTTTCTTCTCTACTTTTACTTTTGCTTGCCCACCTCATAGGAGAGAAACCAATTGAAGTAGTCCAGTTATCATCAACATAGCTTAAACGAGCTGAGCCATAGTATTGCAAAGCTGTCTGATAAGATGATTGTCCCCAAACAGAACCATTTACACCGTAGTTTTGATTTTTCTTAATCCTAATATTAATTATCCCTGCAGTTCCTTCAGCATCATATTTAACACCAGGATTAGTCATAACTTCAAATTTCTCGACTTGATCAGGACTCATTCCTTTCAACATATCAACAATGGAACTATAATCAAGCTTTAAATCTCTCCCATTATATTGAAACATAACTCCGCTTTTCCCATTCAAAGTCAATTTATCATCCTTATCAACAAAGACCCCAGGAACCTTTTTCAATAAATCAAAAGCACTTGAAGCACTTGCCACCAATTGCTCGTCAATATTCATAGTAAGCTTATCCTCATCAACCTGAATTCTATCAATCCTCGCCGTAATCACAACCCCTTCTAAGTTTCCAGTGCTTTTCATCTCAATCACACCTAAGTCAATCTCTTTGTCATCATTAAATCTATTATTTTCGAGTTTAAGTCTGTGTTTCTCATATCCAACAAATGAAAGTTCTAAGTTTAGGTTGTTTTTCCTAATTCCTTTAATAATGAAATTGCCACTTGTGTCGGCAGAAACCCCCTTATACATATTAAGACTGTCACTTTCTTTATAAAGCACACAATTAACAAACATAAGATTTTCTTTCGTAACATTGTCGATGATTTTCCCTTTAATAGAATAGCGTTGAGCCATAGCTCCATTGATAAGAAATAGGAGCAAAATAAGAGATAGAAGAATGAATTTCTTCATAATAATAAAGATTAGGTTAAATAGTTTTGTTTACTACGAAGGAAACTATTATTATTATAGTTTTATTGTATAAGAATCCAAAATAAATAAAATAATAATAGGATATAAACAAATAATTTAGGTTTACTTCTCTTTATTTGTTTCTGTATTGTATTCTGAATAGCGTTTCCTTGCTTGGGTAACGTAAAGCGAACTAGGATAATCGAGAATTATTCTTTCGTAGTACTGCTTTGCTTTTTGAGGAGAATTAAGGTGGGTTTCGTTAAGCTCTGCTAAAAGATAGAGTGCGTCATCTGCCATTAAATCATCTGGGTATTTCAACATAATTTGATTTAATAGGCTGTCAGCATTTTGGAATTCCTTCTGGTGAATTGCTATCTCTGCTCTCTTATATAATACTTCGTCGAAAAGTTCGTGAGATAAGTAGTTTTGGTTTAGGGTGTCGAGGTATTCTAAGGCTTTTGCATATTTATTTTGAAATAGTGCAAATTCTGCTTTGGAATATAGGCTAAGTCCGTTATAGGTTGAGTCTTCATCAATATTATCACTTATTAATAAAGAATATTCCATTGCATCATTGGCTATCAGCTTTGTTGTTGAGGAGCGAAGAACATCGAACTGCGACATTGCCCAAGAGAAATCTCCATTATAGTATGATAGCATTGCATTCTTAAACTTTGCCTGGGAACCTATTACATCATTTTTAAATTCTTTCTCCACTTGCGAATAGGTTAAGGATGCTTCCCAAATATCGTTTTCCATAAGATATATATCTGCTCTCATTAGCTTGCTTTCAGCCTTTTCATTGCGTTTGATTTGTGGCATTGAAAGGGTTTCATCCAAAATATCAACAGCTTCTTGCGAAGATTTAAAATAATAGGCAAGTAGATAGGCGTATTGTTGCATTATAGGAATTGTAGCTTGGCTCTTACCTAATTCAGTTAAGGTTGAAATATACTCTTCTTTTAGGGTTCTTATTTCTTTTTCTGTATGATTGATTCTGCTTACGAAAGGGTGGTAGAGTGAACTTAGTAGTCCCAATTTGCTTAACATATAATAGGTTGATTCTTTCCCTTTTTCTATTAAGTAGGTGAAAGCTTGTCTTGATATCTCATAGTCTTCATTATTCAGAGCTATGTTTGCTATTTCGTAAACGGTTTGTCCTGTCAGGCTTTCAAATCTTCTGTCTATCGATTTTGCCTGATTAAACGCCATTTGATAGTCCTTTTGTTGGAGTAGTATCCAGACATAGAGTTGTGCAATATGGGGGTTGTCTTGTTCTTTTTGAGCCTTTTTTAGAATAGCTAAGCGAAAAATATCTAAGAATTTCTTTTCTTTATCTTGTTGTATGATGCTGCCAAGGTATATCTTGATTTGATTTAGCATTGCAGGGTTTCCATCCAAGAGGTTTATGTATTCCGTTGCCATATCTTCATATCTTCCCAATCTCTGATATAAGAATGATATTTCGTATGTAAAGCGGAACTTATCATTAAATAAATCCCTCCCTTTTTGAAAGGTCTTAATGGAATAGTCTATATTATTATTAAAACTAAAATAGTTAGCAAGCTGAGCTACAGAATTATTATTAGCAGCAAGACTTTCTATTGCTTTTTCAAATTGTTTGTCTGCCTTGTTCTTCTCTCCCGTTCTTAGATAATGAGTGCCTAAGTCAGCAATATAAATTGGGTTTTGAGGAAATTGCTTAATGGTCTTCTTAATCAATTTCTCTGTTTTGGAGTCTTGGTTTGTTTGTGAGTATAGGCTAATAAGATTGTCGTAATAGTCTTGTAGGAAGTTCTTTTCAATTAAATCTTCATATAAATCAATTTGATTTTGAATCTCTTCTCCATATATTGATTTTGTTTCTTTGCCCTCTTGAGAATAGGAATTGAAAGATAGAAGAGAAAAGACAAATATAAAAAATATAAATACAGATAATTGTTTTAATCTCTTTATCTCCTTTATTTCGATTCCCTTAAAGCATATCCAATTATAAAACATTTAATACCTGTTCTTTTATTTTTTCAAGCTCATCTTTCATCTCCACAACAAGCTTTTGCATATTTGCTTCCTGAGATTTAGAGCCAAGTGTATTTATTTCTCTCCCTATTTCTTGTGCAATGAAACCAAGTTTTTTCCCTTCCGACCTTGGAGTGTTCATGGTGTTTATGAAATAATCGAGATGTTGTTCTAATCTTATCTTTTCCTCTGTTATATCTAACTTCTCAATGTAGTAGATTATTTCTTGTTCAAAGCGATTTTTATCTAAATTCTCGCAGTTTAGTTCATTTAGTTTTGATAATATTCTTTCTCTAACCTGCGAAGTTCGGCCTTTTTCAAACCCATCAATTAAGAGAAGCTTCTTCCCGATAATATTTATTCTAAGAAGGAGGTCTTTCTCTATTGTCTTACCTTCAATTATTCTGTATTCGTCAGTTTTCTTTAGAGCTTCATTCAATAAGTTCCCAACAATAATCATTTCCTCTTCTGTCGGCTCACTACTGCCATTATGATTGATTTCAGGGATTTGCAAAACATATTTAAAAATATCTTCTTTTGATGCGTTTACCTTTTCTGCTAATTCTTCAATTTGTTTGTAATAGCTCACAAAGAGATTAGAGTTAAGATTCATATTTGGGCATTCTCCAACATACTCAACGCTTAAATAACAGTCTATCTTTCCTCTTTCTAAGAAATTAGATATTTGATTTCTAAGAATGATTTCTTTACCTCTATAAAGGCAAGGTGTTTTAAGATTAATATCTGTTTGCTTGCTGTTAAGAGTTTTAATTTCAATCGATAAGGTCTTGTTGTTAAAGTTTGTTGAAGCCTTACCATAACCAGTCATAGATTTAATCATATATTTTTTATTAGTTAGAAAATTATTTACGTTTACTATGTATTCTCAGAAAGATATTCTTAAAATACGAGTAATTAGCTCACAAAGATACATAAAAACCTTAATTTTACGTTATCATTATTGTTTTTATTTGCATTACATAACAAATTACTAGTGAAAAATGAGTAATTTTGCCAATCAGTCATTGCAATAAAAACAAAAACTAATAGTTATATAGGTAGTTTACTAACTATAACAAACATAGAATATAACACAACAAAAATATAAAAGAAAATGGAACAAGGAACCACAATGATGGGCACACCAATAATTTATTGGGTATTCTTTATCGGAATAGCTCTTGTTAGTTGGCTTATAAGTGCAAACCTTAAAAGGAAATTTGCTCAATACTCAAAAATCCCTACAGAAAAAGGATTGACTGGTAGGGATGTTGCAGAAAAAATGCTTCGTGACCAAGATATTTATGATGTTAAGGTAGAATGCGTTGAAGGACAACTAACCGACCATTATAACCCTCAAACAAAGATTGTAAACCTAAGTAAAGCTGTTTATCATGGAGCAAATGTTGCAGCTGCTGCTGTTGCCGCTCACGAATGTGGTCATGCAGTTCAGCACCAAACTGCTTATGTATGGTTAACTATGCGTTCAAGGCTTGTTCCTCTTGTTAGTTTTGCTTCAAAATGGGTTATGTGGCTACTACTTGGCGGAATGTTTATGGTAAACACTTTCCCTCAATTACTTTTGGCAGGAATTGTTCTTTTTGGACTAACAACATTATTTAGTTTTATAACATTACCAGTTGAAATTAACGCATCGCAAAGAGCATTAGTTTGGTTAGAAAACCATGAAGTTACTTCTCGTGAGTCTCATCCAAAAGCAAAAGATGCTCTAAGGTCTGCTGCTTACACATACGTTGTTGCTGCTCTTTCGTCTCTTGCAACCCTTCTTTACTATTTGTCAATCTATATGGGACGTAGAGATTAATTAAAATAATAAACCTAAATGTCATTAATCGAATTTATAAAGACTAAAGTTTTTTGGAAGAACATAGGGCTAATAGCTATTGTTTTCGTATCAATACTTATTATTGCCTTTATTGGACTTAACTTCTACACACGTCACGGTTCAGAATATCAAATGCCAAACATTGAAGGGCGTTTTGTTGATGAGATAGACGAGATCGAAGGAATGAAAAACTTTGAACTAATCATTATGGATTCAATTTATACCCCAGGGGAACATGAAGGGAAAATCATATCTCAAGATCCAAAAGAAGGAGAAAAGGTAAAAAGAGGCAGGAAGGTTTATGTTGTTGTTACCTCATCCAAAGGAGAGAATATTCCAATGCCGAATTGTAAAGACCAAAGCGTTCGTTCTGCTGTTAATCAAATAACAAATGTAGGACTAAGAGTTGGTAAGTTTATTTTCAATATCGGAGATTTCAATAATGTTGTTGTAGGTCAAAGATATAAAGGCAACCCAATTGAAGAGGGAGCAGAAATACAAAGAGGGGAAGAAATTGATTTGGTTGTTGAAATGAACCAAGAAAGATATACAACAGAAATGCCAAACATTATTGGACTAACAGAGCCAGAGGCAGAAAAGAGACTTTGGGAAGCATCTCTAAATGTAGGGAATAAAGAATTTGAAGGAAAGAAAGACATTATCCATTCAAGAGTTGTTTCGGTCTATCCAAATAATAGTAGTGTAACAAAAGGAACCACAATAAGTATTAAGTTTATGAATGATACTAAGCCAAGCTATAAAGAAAGAGTAAAATCATTTAGGATGGCTGAACCAGTTGTTGTGGAAGAATCTTCAACAAATGTAATAATCGATGAATTTGAATAAAATTATTAAACACTGGTTCTTATTAATTATTCTTTTTGTTTTTTTACCCTTTGAAGGACAAAGTCAGTTTAAATTGACTGATGCCTCTAAGAAAAACAATCAAACAATTAATAAGAAATCGAAAGCCCTTAATAGGATATCTCTACCCTTTATTGATGACTTCTCAAATTATTTAGATATTCCCAATCCAAACTTATGGAATAATAATGGAGGATGGGTAAATAGAGATTATCCTTTTTTACCACCAACAATTGGAGTCCTAACTCTTGATGCTCTAAATAGCGAAGGACAACTTTATCCTCTTGCAAACACAACAGGCTTTTCTTCAGACACTGTTTCATCTTGCTTTATTCGTTTAGACTCAACCTTAGTTCCAAATCCTATCCCTCTAAGTGCTCAAGACAGCATTTTCCTTAGTTTCTATGTTCAACCAGGCGGAGGATATGGTCCAATATGGGAGAACATAGGTTCAACACCTTCAAAGAAAGACTCCTTAGTTCTTCAATTCTACTGCTTAGAAAAAGATATTTGGAATTCAGTTTGGAAAATAGATGGTTTAAGCATAGATAGTATTTACGCAAAGGATAGTGTCTATTGGTTATATGTAAATATTCCGATAATAGATTCTCAATATTTTTCCAATAGTTTCCGTTTCCGTTTCCTCAACTTTGCATCCTTAGACAATAACCCTTCATTTACCTATGTCAGCAACTGCGATCAGTGGCATATAGATTACGTTTACTTGAATAAGGACAGAAAATATGATGAGAAAGCAACAAGAGATATAGCTTTTGTTAATCCAGCATACTCCCTTTTAAAAGAATATCAATCAATGCCAGCTATTCAGTTTATGGCAAGCGATATGTCAGATAATTTAAATATTAAAATAGTTAACCTTGCCGACACCTCACTAAGTTCTAACTATAAATACGAGGTCAGAAATTCAAACAACACAATTGTTCATTCCTATAATGGTGGATTTGAAAACATATCCTCCTATATAAAAACAAAAGAATTTCAAACCTCACCAAGTCACTCAACACCTCCTGTTGGATTTGCTTATGAGTTTGACAATAACGCTTGGACTTTTTTCGACATAACTCACACCGTTAAGCAAGGAGTAGGACAAGATAATAATGCTGCAAATGACACCATCCGTTTCCGCCAAACCTTTGAGAACTATTTTGCTTATGATGACGGAACTGCAGAAAATGGATTTGGAATAGAACCAATTAGAAACGCTAATTTAGCAGTTGGATTTGACTTAAATGTCCCAGATACCCTTATGGCAGTTGATATTTATTTCAATTCCACATACGAAGACGCTAATCAAAAACCATTCTTTATATGTGTATGGAATAGTTTAAATGGTCAGCCAAGAGATAGCATATATCATTCTTATGCTTACCTCACTCCTTCAACCGAAGGCTTAAATCAATTCACAAGATATTACTTAGAAAGACCAGTTATATTACCTTCGGGAGAATCATTTATCTCAATACAAACCAAGTATAACGATTACCTAAACGTAGGATTTGATAGAAACACCGATGCATCCTCAAAAATGTTTGGCAACTGGGCTAATTCATGGGAGCAAAACACACTTTTCAAAGGCTCTCTAATGCTTAGACCCTATTTTGGATACAAAGCAACAATTGGTATCACAGAGATTGAAAAAAAAGACTTAAGCCTAAGCGTATATCCAAACCCAACAAATGGAATTTTAAATATTAGCTTATCAGAAAACGAAGAAGAGTTTTCAAAATCCAATTATGAGCTAAGAATAGCAAATATGATTGGTATGGAAGTTTACTCCTCAGCCTATAAAAACCAAATAAACGTCTCAAACTTATCAAATGGCGTATATATTCTTTATCTTATTAACAAAGAAACAAGCAAAACCATAAAACAAAAACTAATTATTCAAAAATGATAGAACAGGAAAAAGACATCGAACAAGAAGAGGAAGTTGAATTATTTGAAAATTATCGTATTGAGGTAGATAAAGGACAAAGCCTATTGAGAATAGATAAGTTTTTGATGGATAGAATTGAACAAACATCAAGGAATAAAATTCAACAAGCGGCAAGTGCAGACTGCATAAAAGTAAATAATAAGCCAGTTAAATCGAATTATAGAGTCCACCCTGGTGATATAATTCAGATTTTCCTAACCACAGCACCAAGAGAGGTAGAAATCATTGCTCAAGACATTCCAATTGATATTTTTTACGAAGATGATGATTTATTAATCGTTAACAAACAATCAGAAATGGTTGTACATCCAGGCTATGGCAACTATACCGGAACATTATTAAATGCCCTAACCTTCCACCTTCAAAAACAAAAAGACAAAGAAGGTAACCCACTAAGACCACTTATGGTTCATAGGATAGATAAAAATACAACAGGATTATTATTAATTGCGAAAAACGAGGTTGCTCAAACATTCTTAGCAAAGCAGTTCTACGACCATACTGTTGAAAGAACATATACAGCCTTGGTTTGGGGAGATTTTGACAAAATGGAAGGAACTATTGAAG
>JAGNRX010000163.1 GCA_017988355.1 Bacteroidales bacterium
AGTATGTCCTTCAATTGTGCAACGGATTTTAGGATACTGGTTAAGGTAGTCGATGAAGGCGTCAATTACTTGTTGGGATTCTGCGGTTATTTCATAGGAATTGCTTGCAAAGAGGATGTCTTTAATGACGTAGCTTTCCCCAACCTTAAGTTCTTTTATCTCCATCTCAATTGGCTTTGATTCTCTTGTAATTGCTTTTGTGATAAGCTTGGATTCAAAGGCAAATCCCTCTTTCTTAGCTTTTAGCATATAGGGTTCATCTTCCAAAACAACCACTGCAAAGTTTCCTGTCACAGGGTCAATCTCGTAGTTTGTCTGTGTTTTGTCTGAAATCCTTGTTAGCTCAAGCTCTGCTCCAATTCCGTCATTTGAATTGTCTGCAATATTCCCCTTTAAGAGCTTTGTATTTAGTGGTCTGTACCTTTGGTCGAGTTCAAATTCATATATATTCCACTTAGGCTCTGATTCAATATTATTTGATGCAAAATAGGCTGTCTTATTGTCTAATGTAACATAAACTCCTACCTCATCCGCCTCTGTATTGATTGGATAGCCTAAGTTGATTGGCTTTTTCATTGTCTTGTCATCTAACCTTATATAAAACAAATCATAGCCTCCCATTCCCCTCCAACCTGTTGAGCTAAAATAAAAGCTGATGCCGTCTGGGTGAACAAAGGGTGCTTTTTCGTTTAGTGGGGTATTTATTCTTGGGCCTGCATTTACGGCTCTTGACCACGAACCATCTCTTTGTTTCCTCGAATACCAAATGTCTAATCCTCCATATCCTCCTCCTCTGTTTGAAACAAAATATAGGGTTTTCCCATCTGGTGATATGCAAGGTTGCGATTCCCATGTGCCTAAGGTGTTTATATTGTTTCCTAAGTTCTTTATATCACTCCAATACTCGCCTAACCATTTTGAATGGTAGATATCGCAGTTTAGATAATCGTCTTTGGGCATGCAGACTGTGTAGTAGAGGTCTCTATTGTCTGCTGTCAAGGTTGCACCTCCCTCATTATAGCTCTCGTTAAAAGGTTCCGAAAGTGGGAATCCCTTATCGTAGAGTCCGTTTTCTTGACGAGATGCCATGCAAAAGAGTTCCTTCATCTCAACATTTACTTGGTCGTAGAAGGTTGACTCATTTTCTACCTTCACATTCTGCCTTCTGGTGAAGAATATCTTCTCTCTGTCTAAGGAAATAAAAGGTAGGTATTCGTCATCAGTTGTTGAGATATTCCTTATCTTATGAGGGCGGAAGTCAACTGGGTTTGATTTGGTTTCTGTTATAAATTCAGACCATTCAATATAGTTTTGGGCTTCCATTAATAAACTATCATAAACTCCTTCTCCACTATCTTTTGCCAGTTGCTTAAAGGTTTTGAACTGTTTTAAACAGGAATCAAATCTTTCATAAGTATAATCAATTAGTCCAAGGTAGTAGAAAAGCAGTGGGTTTGAATAGTCTGGACAAGCCTCCAAAACTTTTGGGAAGAACTTCTCTATGGTTGCAGGGTTTGACTTACTTACTCCAATAAGTCCAACAATGAAATAGGGGGATGCAAATTCGGGCTCGGAGATTATAAGTTCACGCAAGATATCTGAAGAGGTGCTAAACTCTCCTTTGAGATATGCCTTATATGCTTTATCGAATTTCTTTAGGGATTTCTTATTAACGGTTTCGCTACAAGGGTCATAATCTAAAAGGTTTTTCTCTTGTGCAAAAACTCCTTGAGAAAGTATAACTATTAGGATTAATGTAGCAAAGCGTTTAATCATTAAATATCTGTTTCTATTTTTTCTTTTAATTTATCAACCAAAACATCAATGAAGTTCTTTAGTGGGGCTTTCGCCATCATTGCAATCATTGGGTTAACATCTAAGTTGAAAACAGCAGTAACCTTTGTCTTATTATCTGTTAGGGAAGAAAAAATCCAATTGAAAGTAAATTTAATCGGCATTTTAACATCCTCATCATTAGTTATTAGAATAGAGGAGTAGGGAGTTGTTTCTGAGATCTTCATTCCAAAATCTGTCAAGCCCTTAATTGTAAAAGAACATTTATCCTTTGTTGACTTCCAATTTTCAACCTTATCTGGCAATAGAAGTGAGAAATTAGTAAAGTCAGTTAGGAAATCAAATATCTTTTCTGCCTTAGAGTCTATTTCAACGGTCTTACTTTCTACTTTTGTCATAGTGATTATATAAAAAAAGGCGTTAGTTTGAGATAACGCCTTAAAGGTTATTTGAATTTTTTATCTTATTGATTCAATCTCTCTTCTGACCATCTTTCAGGATTCATTCTCCACTTGCTTAGTGAAGCTATTTCTTCTTCCTTGATATAGGATTCTTCTTTTGCAGTTTCAATTAATGTGTCGTAATCTGTTATTGTGTATAGAGGGACTTCTTTGTCCTCAAATGCCTTTTCGGCAATATCTAATCCATAAGTAAATATTGCAGCCATTCCCTTAACAATACAACCAGCTTCTCTTAGCGCATCAACAGCCAAAAGACTACTCTTGCCTGTTGAAATCAAGTCTTCAATAACTAAAACAGACTGTCCTTCCTTAACAACTCCTTCAATCTTATTGGTAAGTCCGTGTTTCTTTTCTTCAGGACGAACATAAATAAAAGGTTTTCCAAGATCTTGAGCCACCAAAACACCTAATGCAATTCCACCTGTTGCAACTCCTGCAATAACGTCTGCTTCTGCAAATCGTTCATTAATGATTGACACAAATTGTTGACGGAGGAAAGTCCTTATTTCTGGATAAGAAAGAGTTACGCGATTGTCACAATAAATTGGAGACTTTCTACCTGATGCCCAAGTGAAAGGATTTTCATTATTCAATTTAATTGCTTTAATTTGCAAAAGAAATCGAGCGGCTTGATTGGCCGTATCATTATTAATTTTCATGATGCAAAAATATAAAATATTCACCAAATATCATAGCGTTTGTATAACAAATCAACCAATAGAAATCTTAAATGTTGAGGGTAAAGATATTATCAAATGCAATAGGGAAAACTTTAATACCCTTCCTTTCTACGAATTTCTAAAAGAAGTACCGTATAAGAAAGACATTATTCTTCATGTCTGGGATTTAGATATTTCAAGAGTCTTTATTGAATGTATAAAGAGATATGTCTTTGTTCAGGCAGCGGGAGGCTTAGTTAGAAATCCAAAGAATGAATTATTATTTATATATCGCAATAGGAGATGGGATTTGCCTAAGGGTCACAAAGAGCATTATGAAAATATTGAACAGACTGCAACAAGGGAAGTCGAGGAAGAGTGTGGTTTAAAAGACCTTGTTTTGGGTGAGAAAATGGGTATAACATATCATACCTATTATTTGAATGGTAGGAGTGAAATAAAGGAGACTCATTGGTATTATATGAGGACAGAAATGTTTGAACTTATACCTCAAAAAGAAGAGGGTATTGAAAAAGCAGTTTGGATTGGGGAAGATGAAATTGATGAGGTGATAGAGAATTGCTATTTAAGCCTTCAAGATATTCTGAAAGAAAAGAAATTATTTTAGCTTACTATATCGATTTTATGATTCAAAGATTCAATAAATCCTTTCTTTGATTTAGAAAATCCTTTCTTTGATTCATTTTACTGAAACGGCGTATTAATTTCTTGAAACAGCGTATTAATTTTTTAAAACAGCGTATTAATTTCTTAACTCTGCGTTTGGTTTTATGGGGGTTTTATGCCTTTGAAATAAGACAAACTGAGTGAGATGCAACT
>JAGNRX010000164.1 GCA_017988355.1 Bacteroidales bacterium
GTTTTGTTTATGTTTTTGGGAGAAGGTATCTTGAAGATATTCAATGTTGATATTGCATCTTTTGCCATTGCTGGTGCTATAATTCTTTTTGCCTTAGCAATAGAAATGACATTTAACGTTGAAATATTTAAGAACGACGGACCAAAAGGGCATTCCACAATAGTGCCAATTGTTTTTCCTCTTATCGCAGGAGCAGGAACACTAACTACAACTCTTTCTCTTAGAGCTGAGATTTCATCCCTTAATCTTATTATTGCAATTGCTCTAAATATGGTTTTGGTTTATTTTGTAATAAAAAAGGTTCATTTGGTAGAAAAATTATTAGGTCAGGCTGGTATCTATATTCTAAGAAAATTCTTTGGGGTTATTCTTTTAGCTATGAGTGCCAAGCTATTCATTACCAATATTTCTTCTTTTATGTAATTAAATAATCAAAATGCTTTTACGCTTCCAAAAGAGCTTTCATCTGCATAAGGATTACTTCTTTCCAATTCTCAATTATGTCTTCTAATTTCTTATTATCTGGTTTTAGAATCTCTTCTATCAAGTTTTTTGCAATAAAAGGGAAGGTTAGTTGGCTGATAAAGGACATAAGAACAATATGAATAGGAATTTCTTTGATATTTCCTTTTTCTATTTCTTCACTAATCTTTTCTGATATTAGTTTAATATAACTACCAAATCCAATTTCGTAAGCAGTTGATAGTAGATGGTTGACATCTCTATTTATTTCACCTAAGATAAAGCTTGGAAGAAAGGGAGTGGATAGGAAAATCTCGAAATATATATCTATTATCTTTTCTAATTTCTCAAAAAACGGTTCTTGTGTTAGTAATATATCTTGAATTTTAGGTAGGAAGGTTGCAATGATTGTGCCAAAAACTGCTTGGAATAGCTTCTCTTTGGTATTATAATAGTAGTGTAATGCAGTTCTATTAATACCTATATTTGTGGCTATATCACTCATATTAGTATTCTTGTAACCGTATTCAAGGAACATTTGTTTCGCCACTTCAATAATTTGATTATTCAAGCACTCTGCACTATTACTATTTTCCATTTCTTAGTTTATTTAATATTATCCACCATCAAGTGAAGTCTATTTGTAATATTCACATCGCTAACTCCACTATCAAAATCTAAGGAAAGAAGATTCATTTGAGGATATATTGATTTAATTTTCTTTTCTATTCCTTTTGAAATAATATGATTAGCAATACATCCGAAAGGTTGAAGACTTATAACATTATTTATGCCTTCCTTAGCAAACGAAACAATCTCTCCAGGAAGTAACCACCCCTCTCCAAACTGTGCTGAAAGGGATATAACTTCTTCTGAGTGCTTTGCGGTTTCAAATATATCATTAAAAGGAATATAATGCTTGAACTCAGAAGCTATTTTATTGAAATCATCAACATCTTTCTTCACAAACTTATAAACGCTATCCATAACAAAACCTGGCATCTTGCTTGTAGTTAGGTTTTCTCTCTTTCTCACCTTATTATTCACAAAGGTTTGGATAAAGAAATCTGTTAGCATTGGTGGGATAACCTCAATATTCCTATCAGTTAGCCACGACAAAACCTCCCTATTTGCAAAGGAATTAAATTTAAGAAATATCTCTCCAACAATTCCAACCTTAGGGATATTAACCTTCTCATCATCTATTATACTATTGAAATCTATTGCTGCAGTTCTTAGTAATGCTTTCAAGCCTTTCTTATCCCTCTTAATTATTAGTGAGTTTGCAACTTCAAGATAGTAATCCTTTAGTTTTTCTGCCTGACCCTCTTCTTTTTCTCTAACCAATGCTGCATAGTAGAACTTAGAAATGCAATCGCTATAAAGGATTGATTTAAGTGCGGTTGATATATGTTTTATCCAATTAATGTAAAAGCCTGATTGCTCCTGACTCATAGTGCCATCAAAGGCTACAGAAATTACAGGAACATTCTTAAAGCCAGCCTCAACCATTGAACTCTTAATCATTGGTAAGTAGTTTGAAGCCCTACACTGACCACCTGTTTGAGTAATAGCAACTGCAGTTTTATCTAAATCATATTTCCCAGTCTTGAGTGCCTTAATAATATCTCCAATAATAAGAGTTGCAGGATAACAAACCTCATTATTAGCATATTTTAAGCCCTCTTCTGCCGATAGATTATCACTTTTTGGCAGCACCTCAAAGTCATAGCCCGTTGGTTTAAAGAATGCTTCCATGATAGGTGAGACATAATCGGTGAAATAAGGCACAATGATTTTCCTTTTAGCTTCTTTCTTAGTAAATGTTTTGGTTGAAATAAAAGGAGTCTGCTTAAGAACTCTACTATCATTATACTTAATACTTTCAATCAAAGACCTAACCCTAAGCTTTAGAGAACCAATATTGCTAACGTCATCAATCTTTAAAATAGTTAAGCTCTTGCCGTAACGTTTCAGAATTGCCTTAACCTCATCTAAGAGAAAGGCATCAGGACCACAACCAAAAGAGGTCATTTGCACAAGATGAATATGATTACCTTGCTCTGCCACCCATTGAGTTGCTTCAAGTATCCTATTAATATATGCCCACTGAGAAATATAATGAGCTTGGTGGAAATCGCTTTCATTCTTGCTCCTAACAATATCCTCAGATATAACATCAACACCCATATCTGAAATCATATCAGAAAGCTTATGTTGAACAAGTTGGTCAGTATGGTAAGGTCTTCCAGCAAGTAGAATGGTTAGTTTCTTCTTTGATTTATTGGGTTCATAAATTCTATGGTTGATTTCTTCAATCTCCTTTGCGTATTTCTCTTGTGCCTCAATTGCAAACTCAATTGCCTTATCTATTGTCTTATTATCAAGTCCTAAGGTCTTAAGATATTCCTTGCAACCTTTCTTTAGAAGTTTTTCATCTCTGAAATTAATAGTAGGAGAGTCGATTGGGGTTTCTGGATCAATAGCACTCCTTATCACATCTGAATAAGCAGAAACTATTGGGCAGTTATAGCTATTTACAGACTTCTTACTCTCCTTTTTTTCAAAGATAACATAGGGCATAAATATCCTATCAACCTTTTTTTCTATTAAATCATATATATGACTATGCGTTAGTTTGGCAGGAAAACAGATATTATCGGACATAACAGAATGAATGCCTAACTCATAGTTCTTAAAAGTTGATGGGTCTGAAAGAATAGTACGAATGCCGCTCTTTGCAAATAGCTCATGCCAAAAAGGATAGTTCTCATATATGTTTAGAGCTCTTGGGATGCCAATAAGAATTTTATTAGAATAGTTATTTGCCTCCTCTCTATTAAAGAGTAAATTATACTTATCTATATATACATTCTTGCCTTTCTTCTTTTTCTCTCCATCATTTGAAAATATCTTTTCGCACTTATTACCTGAGAAGAAGATATTGTTATTGGTGAAAGTATATTTATTAACTAAACAATGGTTTTCGCAACCCCTACATTGTATTTCTTGTGTCCCATATTCCGATGATAGGATTAGGTCTTCAACTGTCCTGCCTTCTGATTTTATTGAGTTCTTTGCATAAATTGCACACCCATAAGCCCCCATTAGTTCAGGGATATTTGATCTGAAAACCTTAGAACCAGTAAGTAGTTCAAAGGCTCTAACAACAGAATCGTTCTTCATCGTTCCCCCTTGTAGCACTATATTTTTCCCTAACTCTTCTTTATTTTTTATTTTCAAAACCTTGTATAGGCAGTTCTTAACAACAGAGTAGGAG
>JAGNRX010000165.1 GCA_017988355.1 Bacteroidales bacterium
CTCCGGGTATTGCAGTTATGATTCTTGCTCCTTCGGCTATTAAACGTATAGAAAAGGTCCAATGTTGCTGTCAGTATCTTGATTTGAAGCTTGCTCTTAAAAATATGGAGAGAGGGCAGACTCCTTGGACTCCTGCTGTTGGTATCCTTCGTCAAATTAATGTCCGTTTAAAAGAAATTGAATCTGCAGGTGGTGCGGAGGTGGAGATTGCGCGTTGTGCAGAATTGGCTAAGTATTTTCGTGATAAGCTTGTTGAGAATAATCTTCCTTTTGAAATTGTCAGTGAAAGCCTTAGTAATGCTGTCACTCCGCTCCATCCCATAACTCAATCTGCTTTTAAAATTTTCCTTAAGATGAAGGATGAGTATGGAATGTGGATATGTCCTAATGGTGGAAATATGAAGGATACAATTTTTCGTATAGGTCATATTGGTCATCTTCAGAAGGAGGATTACGACAAACTGATTGCTGCATTTATTGATTTAAGAGAAAAGCGATTTATCTAAGGTTATGAAGAAGGTTATTACTTACGGAACATACGATTTGTTTCATCAGGGGCATTATAACCTCTTAAAACGTGCGAAAGCTTTAGGTGATTACCTCATTGTGGGTGTTACCACAGATAGTTTCGACTTGGAGAGAGGCAAGATGAACACGTGCAATAACGTGATGGAACGTATTGAAGCGGTTAAATCCACCGGTCTTGCAGATCAGATTGTGATAGAAGAATATCGTGGGCAGAAGATTGATGATATACAGAAATATGGAGTGGATATTTTTGCAATCGGTTCAGATTGGGAAGGCTATTTTGACTATCTCAACGAGTTCTGTAAAGTGATTTATCTTCCTCGTACTCAAGGGATATCATCTACTTTGCTTCGCCAGAAATATCCTATTGTCAATATTGGCATTATTGGTACTGGCAGTATTGCTTCACGTTTTGTTCCAGAGTCGAAAAATGTGAATAGTGCGTCCGTTTCTGTTGCATACAATCCTAATCAAGAAGAATGTGTTTCGTTCTGTGAAAAATTCTTGATTCCTATAGTTGCTCGTGATTTAGAAGAGTTGTATGAAAATTGCGATGCCGTTTATATTGCATCTCCACACTATACTCATTATGAATATGCAAAGTCTGCTTTGAACGCGGGAAAGCCTGTTCTTTGTGAAACTCCATTTGTATTTAGTAAGAAGCAGGCAGAAGAACTCTACTCGATTGCAGAGAAAAAAGGTTTATTGCTTCAGATTGCACTCAAAACTGCTTATTGTCCTGCTTTCGGGCACTTATTCTCTCTGCTCAAATCCGGTGTGATTGGTGAGATCGTTGAGGTAAATGCTTCTGTAACCACTCTTACAGACGAAAATTCAGCAAAGCTTGACAGTAAACATTTTGGCGGTAGTATGAGCGAGAATGCTTGTTTTCCTCTGCTGCCTATCTTTAAGTTTTTGGGGACAAAGTTCCGAAACATTAATTTTTATTCAAAGATGAAGAATGATGTGGATATGTTCACTAAGGCTGTTTTTCGTTATGATCATGCTGTTGCTTCATTTCAGGTAGGGTTGGGGGTTAAAACAGAGGGCTCTTTGACTATTGCAGGAACCAAGGGGTATGTGTATGTACCGGCTCCATGGTGGAAGACTGATTGTTTTGAAGTCCGTTATGAAGACCAAAATTATAATAAGAAGTATTTTTATCCATATGTAGGTGAAGGTTTACGCTATGAAATCAAAGACTTTGTAGCTGCAATCTTAACGGATGGTTATTATTTTAGTAAGGTGTCGAAGGAAGAGAACCTTATGATGGCAGAGGTTCAGGAAATATATATATTAGGAAAGAATGTGTACAAGTTGTAGCACTATTATTGACTGGCGAGGGTAGTTAGTAACTAAAATATTTAAGTATTACAAAACATCTTTCAGTTTATGTTCCGATTAAATAGACTTGGCAAAATTCAATATTAATAGATATGGTATGTTTTGATTATTTAAGACGTAAGAGGTATCTATTTAAAGAGAAAGCTTCTCACATAGTGCTATTAATAGAGTTACAAAGAGTGAAATGGTAAATTTGAAATTGTATTTGTTGAAAAAAGAATTACAAATATTGATTGTGTCAATATTCTTTGCACTATTTGTGTTTTTTGCTCGATATGTTATTGAGTCTATTCCTTGTTTGCAATATGCTCTAATTTTATTTATCGTATATATACTTGTAAGCTTTCTTCGTTTTGTTAAGGTCGTTAGCTGTATAATGATTTTTATTTATGGATTTATTCTTTTTCTTTGTTCAAGAGTATTTTTATCCATCTTTGATAGTTCGATTTTGTTTGAATCGGATAAGTATGTCTTTTATACTTTTGCTGATACCACTGTTCTTGAAGTATTATTAATACTTTCTGTGAGTTTTGTTTCGGTAATAATCGGATATTTATCGAGTTATGCAAAATCAGATTTTAAAGCAAAGGATTACACGCAATTTACATCGCAAGCCAGTTCTTATGTTTATACGGACAAACAATTACAAAAAATTCTCTATTATTTAATTCTGCTATCTGCACCAGGAGTACTTTATAAGGGCATGCATGACTTGATGTTGATAAAACAATATGGTTATTTAATCATGTTTATGGAAATGCCTCCTGCACCTCTTTTTGCGAGAGCTAGTTGGGGATTTTTTAATATAGTTTTTCCAATGCTATTAATGTTTGTTCCGTCAAGAAAACAGTTTAAATATTACTGTGTACTATTTTTTCTGGTGTCTTCAGTATCTTTTTTGAAAGGGAGTAGAAGTACATTATTAGCTCCTATCGTTTATTTTATTTGGTTTTATTATTCTTTTTATTCTACTAAAAAGATTTCAGTAAAAAATATAGCTTGTTTCATTCTTTTTGTGGCATTTGTAGCTCAGGGAATCTTGTTTTTGAGGGACAAAGATGCTTCTTTTAATCTAAGCATTTCTCAGATGCTCTTTGCTTTATTTTATTCTCAAGGTGCTACTTATGTCTTATTAGGTAATTATTTAGATTATTCTAGCGATTTCGCTAATTCCACAAGATATTCTATTCTGTTTTCTTTATGTACTACTTTCTTATGGTTTTTTAACCCTCTTTATAGGAAAGGACAGTCAGAGGAACTGGTACAACATACCTTAAGTTTGGATGATCAATTAATGTATGCCGTCAATCCGGAGTTATATTTGTCTGGTGTTGGCTATGGGAGTTCGTATATTGCTGAACTTTATCAATTAGGAGGTGTGTTGGCATTGATTATAGGTAGCTATTTAATAGGGCGAATCATAAAATGGTATGAACGGAATTATAATAAGTCATATACTTATGTGTATTTTTCTTGGTTTATTATTCCACATTTAATATGGACCTCAAGAGGTAGTTATTTCCCATCTCCATTCTTAATTATGATAGGAGTTTTATTTTATGTTACGTTAAGGGCAGTTGTTGTAACATGGAATAAACGAAAATTGAAAGATGCATTTTTTAATAAACTTATTATTTTTTGAATAGCAATGAGTAATGTGTTGAAACTTTTCTTAATAAAAATACTTAAAGAATCATTCCTTTTATTGTCACTCTATAACACTTATTATCGCTTGAGAAACAAGAAACGGTTTTGGAAAGAGATTAACCGTCGTCAGGCATTGAGCATGTTTGATTATAAGGAATTAGTAAAACCTATACCTTATTATCCAATAGAGGCTATTAAGGATTCTAATTTTTA
>JAGNRX010000166.1 GCA_017988355.1 Bacteroidales bacterium
ATGAAGAGAAATGTGTTGCTTGTGGTGCTTGCGTTAAGGAATGTCCAAGAAAGGTTATTGAGTTAAGGAATAAAGGAATAAAGAGTAGAAGAGTATTTGTAAGTTGTGTAAATACTGAAAAGGGCGTTATTGCAAAGAAAAACTGTAGTGTAAGTTGTATTGGTTGTGGTCTCTGCGTGAAGGCTTGTCCTTTTGAAGCAATAACCCTAACAAACAATCTTGCTTACATTGATTTTAATAAATGTAAGCTTTGTCGCAAATGTGTTGAGGTATGTCCAACAGGAGCTATTCATGAAATAAACTTTCCTCCAAAGAAAGAAAAAGCAAGTGTTGAGGCTTAAAACAAATCAAATAAATTAACCAAACTATCAAAGCAATGAAGACATTCCGTAGGGGTGGAGCTCACCCAGAAGAAAATAAGTTAACTAATGATTGTTCAATTGAAGTTTTTCCTTTGCCAAAACAAGGCGTTGTCTTTGTTTCTCAACATTTGGGAGCACCAGCAACTCTTGTTGTTAAAAAAGGTGATAGAGTAAAGACAGGACAACTCATTGCTAAGGCAGAACAGTTTATTTGTGCTAATACACATTCTCCATATACTGGAATAATATCTAAGATTGATTTTGCAACCGACTTCACTGGCTATAAGAAACAAGCTGTTTTTATTGAAGTTGAACCCGATGAGTGGATGGAGGGGATTGATAATTCAACAGATATAATAAGAGAAATTAAGCTTGACTCAAAAGAGATTATTGAAAAGATAAAAGAAATGGGTATTGTGGGTTTAGGCGGAGCTGCCTTCCCTACTCATATCAAATATATGGTTCCTCAGGGCAGAACAGCAGAATTTTTAATTATTAATGCGGCTGAATGTGAGCCTTACCTAACATCTGACTATAGATTAATGTCTGAAAGTGCTGAAGAATCCTTTATTGGTATTCAGATAATGAAGAAGGCATTAGGTGTTGAGAAAGCTTTAGTTGGAATTGAAGAAAATAAGCCAATTGCTATTCACAAGATGACAGAATTGGCTAAGCAGTTTGATGGGATTGAGATTGTTGCTCTTAAAACAAAGTATCCACAAGGAGCAGAAAAGCAATTAATATATGCACTAACCAAGAGAGAGGTTCCAAGTGGAAAGCTCCCAATTGAAGTTGGATGTGTTGTGAATAATATTGGTACAGCTGAGGCAATATACCACGCTGTTCAAAAGAATAAACCACTTATTGAAAACGTCCTAACCCTAACAGGAAAGCGTGTTAAGGAAAGAAAGAACCTATTAGTAAGGGTGGGAACTCCAATGCAATCGATAATAGATGCTTTTGGAGGACTTCCAGAAGATACAGGCAAGATTATTAGTGGTGGTCCAATGATGGGAAAAGCTGTCAGTGACCTTTCAGCTCCAACCGTTAAAACTACTTCTGCAATCTTACTTATGTCAAATAAGGAATCTTCTCGCAAACAAGAAACCAATTGTTTGCGTTGTGGTAAATGTATTACGGTTTGTCCAATGGGCTTAGAACCTATTCTTATTGCCCAACTAGCAGAAAATCGTTTATGGGAAGAAGCTGAAAAAACATTTGCAATGGACTGCATTGAATGTGGAACTTGTCTATATACTTGTCCTGCAGGAAGACCTCTACTTGATATGATTCGTCTTTCAAAAACTAATATTTCAGACCTAAGACGAAAAAGATCACAAAAATAAATCAATCAATGAAACTTATTAAGATAATATTATTCACATCCTTAGCTTTTTGTTGCTCGCAAGTTTCTGCACAACAAATAGGGAAAGAATTATATATCGATAAGGTTAATGACTTTATGGTTTCTTATCCTGACACTTGGCACTTGGAAGAGGGTCAAGAGGGAGAGATAACAATTTATAGTCCTTTTTCAGAAGAGTATTCAGAAGATGAAATGGACTCTGAGAGCGATACTGAGATTATTGAAGAGAAGATACAGGTTATTCCAAGTAGATGGGATGAAGGAAGCTTAGAGGATTATCTTGAAGCCAACTTTCATTCAATTGATTGGACTGAGTTTTTCAATGATTTTGTGATTGAGAAAGAAGGAAAAGAAAAGATTAATGGCAAAGATGCTATTTGGTTTATGGCTAAATACTATGTTGGAGATGAGCCTTGCATTAGCTACTTCTATTTCATTAAGATGTTTAACAAGGTTATTTCCTTTACCTCATTTTGTAAGCAGGAGGATTTTGAATTAGATTATAAGATAAAATATTTAGAAATAATACGTTCCACAAGGTCTTATTTAGACTCAAAGAAATAGAACAAAATATATAAATAAACTTTTAAGATATGGCATTATTAACTGTTTCGGGTTCACCACACATTCAGAGCAAACAAACCACAAAAAGCATAATGTGGACGGTTGTTATAGCCCTTTTGCCTGCCCTATTGGTAGGAGTATATTATTTTGGCTTACCAGCCCTAATAGTAACTCTAACCTCAGTTTTCCTTTGCGTATTATTTGAATGGCTTATTCAGAAATACGTTCTTAAGGTTACGCCTACAATTAAAGATGGCTCAGCAGTAATAACAGGAGTTCTTCTTGCTTTCAACCTTCCTTCAAGTGTTCCAATTTGGATTCTTGCAATTGGAGCTTTGGTTGCAATTGGAGTTGCAAAAATGTCTTATGGAGGATTAGGGAAAAACCCTTTCAACCCAGCACTTGTGGGTCGTGTCTTCCTTTTCATATCCTTCCCTTCAAAGGTTGCGATGTCTGGATGGCCAGTCCCAAATGCAGGTGCAATTTTTACTAATCCCTTTGTAGATGCAACAACAGGAGCAACCCCTCTTGCAATGAAAGTTGGACAAGGTGCAGACCTTTGGAATATGTTTATAGGGAATATTGGCGGATCTCTTGGAGAGGTTTCAGCTCTTGCTCTTATCTTAGGAGGACTTATTATGTTATTTAGAAAAGTTATAACATGGCATATACCAGTATCATTTCTGCTTAGTGCAGCCGCATTTGCTCTAATTCTTTGGCTTGTTGACCCAACTTTGTATCTTCATCCAGCATATCATATGTTAGCAGGAGGAATGATGTTAGGAGCAATATTTATGGCAACCGATATGGTAACTTCGCCAATAACCTTTAAAGGACAATTAGTCTTTGGATTTGGTTGTGGCGTTCTAACAATAATTTTCCGTAGCTTTGGACCTATGCCAGAGGGAGTGTCATTTGCAATTCTTATTATGAACGCAGTAACTCCACTTATCAACAAAGGCTTCAAACCAAAACCATTCGGCTACTAAACTAATTTTAAAGGAAGAAAAACTATGGCAAAATTAGAATCGTCTTTGAAAAATATGATATTATCTCTAAGTATAATATCTCTTATCTCCTCTTCTTTGTTAGCAGGAATCTACACAGTAACAAAAGAACCTATTGCAATGGCTCAAAGCAAAAAGCAACAAGATGCAATAAAGGATGTCCTTCCTAATAAGAACGCAAAAGTAGGAGAGCCTATTGAAATTAAGCTTGAGGGAAAAGAAATTCCATTTATAATATATCCTGCAGAAGAAAACGGAAAGCTTGTCGGAGCAGCAATTCAAACTTATTCGACCGAAGGATATGCAGGCACAATAGAAGTTATGGTAGGAATTGATGAAAAAGGAAACATTTCAAACTATACAATACTATCTTCTGCTGAAACCCCAGGCTTAGGCTCAAAAATAAACGAGTGGTTTAAATCCCCTAAAC
>JAGNRX010000167.1 GCA_017988355.1 Bacteroidales bacterium
TAATATCAAAACAGTTGTAGGACCTGACGATTATGCTTCAATGCAAGAGGTTGTCTATAGGCGTTATTCAAGGCTTAAGGCAGAGGGGAAACCGCTTCCGCAACTTATAGTTATTGACGGAGGAAAAGGACAGTTAAGCTCAACTGTGGAAGTATTAACAGCATTAGAGATAATTGACAAAGTAACAGTTATTGGAATTGCAGAAAGACTTGAAGAAATCTATTTCCCGAATGACTCAATACCTCTTCACTTAGACAGAAGGAGTGAAACTCTAAAAATAATTCAACAAATTAGAGACGAGGCACATCGTTTTGGAATAACACATCACCGTTCAAGGCGTTCAAAAGCAACATTTAAAACCCAACTAACCGATATAGAAGGAATAGGAGAGGTTACATCAAGAAATCTATTGTTGAAGTTCTTATCAGTTAAAAGAATATCTCAAGCCTCCCTTGAAGACCTAACAGCCTGCATTGGCAAATCAAAGGCCGAGATAGTTTATAATTATTATCGCAAAGACATAATCGATAACCAAATCTAAATCAAAGAAAGGATTTACTGAATCAAAGAAAGAGCAAATTGATACAGCGTTTAAGTAAATTCTTTCTTTGATTTGTTTTTTAGATTGAGTTTAGGAATTTCATTGTATCAACATTGTCGGCAAATTCATTAAGCTTTGGGTTTTGAGCTTGACCTATTTCAACGCTATTTGTTATTAATCTGGTATTTGATACCACACATTGTATGTTTTCTTTCTCAATTTCAATTGCTTTTATAACATCTTCAATCTCTTGATAGTATTCAAAATGCAAGATAGAGACATTAGAGAATAGGCTAATGCTTTCCAAGATGCTTAAAACTCCTGAGTCAATAAACTTAACGTTATTCATTATATAAATAGTCTTGTAGTAATCGTAGTTATTTCTATATTTGTTATGGTCTAATAGGTATTCGTATTCTTTGCTTGCTTCAATAAGTGGCTTGAAATCAAAACCTACTGGCACGTATAGTTTAGAAATATTCCTACAACCAAGACCTTTATGCGTTAAGATATCGTCCATAAGTAGGGAGTAGTTGATAGGGGTAGAGTTTGCTTGTTTCTCATCTGCCAGTAATCCAATTGAAGAGCGGGAATGACGAATAATATTAGGGTATGAGCCAAAATAATAATCAAAATATCTTCTTGTATTATTACTCCCTGTTGCAATTACGGCATCAAAATCCTTAATCCTATCTTCTGCAAACTCAATATAATCTTTTAAATCTGCCTCCTCTTCAATTAATAGTTCAGCAATTGCAGGCAAGAGGTCTTTGTCTTGTGAGGATAGCTTGCAAAGTAATTTATTCCCACTAAGAAGGACGCAAAGCATATCGTGAAAGCCAACAGCAGGAATGTTCCCTGCACAAATAACTGCAACTTTCTTTGGCGTCTTATTAAAGCTATAATTCTTTGTAAACTCTTCTAAATTCTCTTTTCTAAGCCAGTTTCCTATTGATTTTAAGGCTAAATCTATGCTCTTTTCATCAAACCAAGTATTGTTTTCATAGCTCTTTCTAATAGCCAAACTTAGCTTAGTGTCTTCCAAAGCATTCGATAACTTATTGCTAATAGAGCATAGGGCTGTTATTATTTTATTTCTCATTCGATTATTATTCTTAATTTTGTCTGCAAATATAGTTAATAATTTTCTATCTCTAAGGTAACAATATTGAGGGGAAAGGAGTAAAAGCATATAAAATCAATTATTAGATGAATAAGAAATTAATAATATTAATACTTAGTGTTTTGTTTTCTGTGGAAGGGTTTTCACAGAAGGCTCAAGTTTTTAAGGATTTTGAAATTCAGTTAAAGGAGTTGATGAACCTTATGTTTGATGCCCCAACCGACAACGAGAGATTTAATGCTAATGAGAGGTTTATTGTTGTTATAGACGAGGTTCTTTCTATGGAAAATTCCTTTTCCTATCCTTTTTCCGAGCTCACAAGGATAAGCAATCTGAAATCATCAGATAATAGGTTTAGAATATTTACTTGGGCAGTTGTTTCTCAAGATGGAACCTATGATAACTTTGGTTTTGTTCAATCAAAGAATGAAGCCAGTGGTAAATTTGAGGTTTACAAACTTAATGATAAGAGTGAAGAATTCTATAATCCTGAATATGATAAGAGTGATAATGAAACGTGGTTTGGGGCTGTTTATTTTGAACTCCTAACCAATAAGTACGAAGATAGAACCTTCTATACTCTTTTGGGGGTTGATGGTAATAATATCTACACTAAGAGAAAGGTTATTGAGCCAATTGCTTTTAAGTCACGCTCTGGCAAACCCGAATTTGGAGCAACCTATTTCTATAAGCAAAAGGATAAGAGGCGTTTAGTATTTGAGTATAATGCAGAGGCTCGTTTCTTTATGAAATGGGATGACCAGTACTATGAAGATAAGTCAAAAAGAGATAAGCCATCTTTTATGTCTTCTATTTTTAAGAAAAAGCAAACTCCAACAAGGAATAAGGTTGTAGAGCTTCCAATTGTTAAGGAATATATGATTGTTTATGAGGTTTTGGAGCCAATGTTTGAGGGTTTGGAAGGTAAGACACAGTTCTATGTTTCTTCAGGTTATGTTAATGGGTTGACTTTTGATAGAGGTCGTTGGCGTCTGATTGAAAGTGTTTTGCCAAGGAATAAAGAAACAAAGGAACCTTCGAGAATAGAGACTAAACCAATAAAGCTCTATAATCCCAAATAAAATTAATTCATCGTTTTCTTGCTTAAAATGTAATCTTTCCGAAATACTTGTGTCTAATAGAGTAAATACGAAAAATTATTAAACAACATTTTATGCAAAGACGTTCATTTACCTTAGTTTTAATCCTATTCCTTATATCCTTTGGCTTAAATGCTCAAAACAAAATTCAAGGAATAGTTTACGACTTAAAAACTAACGAAAAGCTTCCTTATGTTAATCTATTTTGGATAAACACACAAAAAGGAACAAGCACAGATATCGGTGGGAAGTTCAGCTTAAACACTATTCCAAAGAACAATAAATTAGTTATAAGCTATATTGGTTACTATAACGATACAATAGAAATAATAACTCCCAACAAAGACTTAAAGATTTACCTTAAAGAAAATTCAACTCTCTTAGGACAGGTTACAATAAACGAAAGAAAGCAAAGTTCTTTTATGTCTAAGATGAGTTTGGAGCAAAAAGAAGTTATTTCAAGCGAAGGACTAAAACACTTGGCTTGTTGTAATTTGGGAGAAAGCTTTGAAAACACAGCAAGTGTTGATGTTGGCTATTCTGATGCAGTATCTGGTTCAAAACAAATCCAACTCTTAGGTCTAACAGGAGTTTATTCACAATTGCTTTTAGAGAATATGCCATTCCTTAGAGGGCTTTCTTCACCCTTTGGCTTAGGATACGTTCCTGGTTCTTGGATGGAAAGCATTTCAATAAGCAAGGGAGTAGCAAATGTTGTCCATGGTTACGAAACAATGACAGGACAAATCAATATAGAATATGAAAAGCCAATGGATTCAGACCCTTTCTTTCTTAATATATACACAAACTCTGAACTAAAAGGGGAGATAAACGCAAAGGCAAACATAAAAGTAAACGATAGACTCTACACTGGGCTTTATGTTCATGGCTCTTATTTCGGTAGAGAGTTAGACCACTTAGGCAAAGATGGGTTTATGGATTATCCAAAGC
>JAGNRX010000168.1 GCA_017988355.1 Bacteroidales bacterium
GCCCTCAATAACACTCCTATCCATAAAAGCCCCTGGGTCACCCTCATCTGCATTACAAACCATATATTTCTGTTTGTTCTTTTGCATAAATCCACTCCTGAGCTTTATGCCTGTTAGGAAACCTGCTCCTCCTCTTCCTCTAAGACCTGATTTCTCAACCTCCTGGATAACCTTTTCTGGGTCTTGATTTGTGATTGAATTAAATGCTGCAATATATCCATCCTTTGCAATGTATGCATCAATATTCTTAAACTCAATCAGACCACAGTTTTCTAAAACAATCTTAGTCTGAAGTTTAAAGAATTCTATATCATCCATGCAAGGAACAAAGCGTTGTAGGGATTTGTCAAAGAAGGTGTATTCGTTACAAATTTCATCACTAACTAAATGACGATTAACAATATCTTTTGCCTTCTTTGGGTCAAGTCGAGTGTAGAAGATTCTTTGAGGAAGGATTAGAGCAACAGGTCCCTCTGCACAAATTCCCATACAACCCGTTTGAATTACATTAACCTTATCATTAAGACCCAAAATGCTTAGTTCCTCTCTAATTGCATCATCCACCTCTTGGCAACTTGAAGAAATGCAACCACCACCACCACAAACTAAAACATTATACTTATACTTACCATATTCAGCCAAATACCTATTCTTAATATCATCTAACTGATTGATTTCTTTAATTTTATTCATAATTCATTCCTCCAATTTAATATGTAGCCAAAATTGATTTGAGTCTGTTTGGATTAACTGACTTGTAAACCTTTTTATCAATCATCATTGCGGGAGCCAAACCACAAGCTCCAATGCAGCGAGCAATTTCTAAACTAAATTTACCGTCAGATGTAGTCTCTCCAACCTCAATTGAAAGTTGTTTTTTTAGTTCATCAACCAGTTTCTTCCCCCCCCTAACATAACAAGCAGTGCCCATACAAATCAAAATCGTATGCTCACCTCTTGGCTTTGTGGAAAAGAAAGAATAGAAAGAAACAACACCAGAAACCTCACTAATATGCATCTTCATTTTAGAGGCAATGAATTGTTGAACATCGAGTGGCAAATAGCCATAAATCTGCTGAGAGACGTGAAGAATTTGAATTAAATTGCTTGGTTTAGCTCCATACAAATCAATAACATTGTCGATTTGCTCTAATTTACTAATACCCTTATTATCACAGCAATTATCGGATTGGGTTTCATTCATAATGTAATCCCTCCATTTAAGAGAACTCTAAAAAAATGTTAAAGTTCTGCGTTTATAAATATAATTAATTATTCTAAATTGCCTTTTAAACCTCAAAGATATGCCAATCAATAGCTTAGTATCAAGGCGTCAATAATACAATATTTTATTGGAAACTGCAAATATAAATATATAAAAATAAAGAGTTAAATTTATATTAGTTGATGTTCAGATATTTTCGCAAAAAGAAATAAAAGAATAATTAAAAGAAGTTTTAATAAATCAAGGGTCAGAGGTTGGCACTAAGCTAACTTGTCTTAGTGCAACTCTGAACCAATTAAAGTTCATTTATATTGTTTCATCATTTCACTCTACTAAGGGGGTATGAAACAGTGAAACAAACTTAATTATCAATGTTTTATGAAAAATAAGTGAAACAAACGTCTAAGATAGACGAAAATGGGCAAAAAATTCTGTAGAATTAAAAAGCATTTACGAAGTCAAAGAATAGATTTAATGAATTAAAGAAAGAATTTTCTGAATCAAAGGAATAGAAAATTAGATCAAAGAACTAATCTCGTGAATCAAAGATCTAATTTCTTAAATCAAAGAATTAGAAAATTAAAACCCTATAAGTATCTTTTGATTTTATTTAATTGGTGACTGTAAGTGGAAGAATGTTGAGGTAGTATTCCTTTTTGGTCTATAGGGTCTATTTTTACTTGACCAGATGCATGAATGATTAGATTGGATCCTATATATATTCCTACATGAGTGATTTTACCTTCTGTGTTATGAAAAAAACATAAGTCTCCTTTTTCGGCTTCTTCGAGTGTTTTTACTTCTTCTCCTTGGGTTATTTGGTCTTTGGCGTCTCTTAGAAGATTTACTCCAATTTGTTTATAACACATTTGAGTAAAGCCTGAACAATCTATTCCATAAAGGCTTTTCCCTCCCCATAGATAAGGAGTAGAAATGTATTTAAGCGATATTGTCATTAAGGAATGAATGCTTGTCTTTGGCTTTACTATATGATGAGGTTCTATTAATTGGAAAAGAATATCTCCTAACTGGAATTTCTCTCCTATTAGCTGGGAGCCTAAGTAGATTGGATAGATTATCTTTTGATTAGTCTTTTGATTGGTTTGAACAATATGAGTTATGGCTTGGCTAACTATTTGTTTGGATGTTGAAGTATAGGCATTATAGTCGGTCTGGCTTATTTCTATGGTTTGCTTTTGGTCAACCCAACCCACGTACTGGTCATCAAAGTTTTCGATTAGGATTTTGTCTTCTATCTGCTCAAGAATCTTAAAGCAGTCGCCAAAGATTAGTTGGCTTATCATTTCACTTCTCTCGCTGTTTTCTTTCCTTAGAGGTACAATTGCTATATGACAAAATCCGTATCGCATTTCTAAATATTATTTGTTTCTATTGCGTAGATTATTTTTTCTATTATTCGGTCTTCATCGTTTTGTTGTGGATTGTATTTAGAGCGTAGGTTATAGCCAAATATCTTTCCTAAGGACTGATAGAAGAAAGCCCTGAAACTACCTCTTAACTCCTTTACTATTGTGTAGGAATCGCTTCCTGTTTCTCTATCAACCAACCTTATCAAGACCTTACCTTGACTTCTTGAAAGCTTCTTTAGGGTGTTTCCAAACTTAAGATTGATTTCTTCTTCGGCTTGTTTCATTAAACCTTTTCTTTGCTTCTCAGGCTTGTCTTTCATCGCTATGCTATAAGATTCAAGTAATTTTCCCGCTTGTTTGGCAAAGGGATAAGTCTTCTTAACATTACGAATAAGTTTAGCGTATTTTACAATCTCTGCTTCGGTTAGAGGAGCAACATATCCCGATATATTTACTTCTTTTAAGTAACTCATAGGAATTGTGTCGCCATCCAAAACGGTTGCAAAAGTAACAATTCTGTTTTGTTGGCTATATCCAATTATTTGTATTGAAAACAAGAATATTATTATTAAACTAAGCTTTTTCATATCTTTCAGTATTTATTCTTTTAGTTTAACAATAACTATGCCAAAGCCTATTTTTCCATGCTATTGAACTTCCCCTCAAACCTTGCAAACTCTCTTTTGGCAAACTTTTGGTCTATAGTTATTTCTTTCTTATCAGTTTCTGGAGTTTCATACATTAGGTCGGTCATAACATTCTCTATTAACCCCCTTAAACCTCTCGCTCCAAGTTGATATTCTATTGCTTTTTCAACAAAGAAATCTAAGGCATCGGAAGAGAACTTAAGCTTAACTCCATCCATTTCAAAGAGTTTCTTATATTGTTTTATTATCGCATTCTTTGGCTCTGTAAGTATCCTCTTTAGTGCCTCTGCATTTAGTGGGTCAAGATGAGTTAGAACAGGGAATCTTCCCACAAGCTCAGGTATTAGTCCAAACTTCCTAATATCTTGCGGCTGTATATATTTTAAGATATTCTCCTTATCCACATCTTCATCTAAGTTTTTATTGAACTTAAACCCTATTGCATTTGCTTTTAGTCTTGTGGTAATAA
>JAGNRX010000169.1 GCA_017988355.1 Bacteroidales bacterium
AACTTGGCAGCTAAGGTGTACATCTTCCTTTTGTTCCTTACGGCTAAGATGTGGCTTTTCGGTTGGAAGGACTTCTCCTCCCCCCTCTGTTATCTGACATTTACATAGTCCGCAAGTTCCTCCACCTCCACAAGCAGAAGGAAGGTAGATTTTATTATCTGAAAGAGTGTTTAGTAGGGTTGAACCTGGCTGAACAGTTAGTTCTTTCTCATCGTTGATTGTTAGTGTAACCTCTCCTTGAGGCAGTAGTTTCTTGCGAGCAAATAGCAACATCCAAACAAGTAGTAGGATAATCACCAAGAAAACTAATACACTTATTATTAATATTTTTCCCATTTCTTAAAAGTTTGATTTAGTCCTACAATTTTATTCCTAAAAAGCTCATAAAAGCTATTGCCATAAGTCCTGTTATGATAAAGGTAATACCTAAGCCTTTTAGGGGGGCAGGTATTTGAGAATAACGTAGCTTTTCTCTTATGGCTGCGATGCCAACAATTGCTAAAAACCATCCTATTCCTGAACCAAATGCAAAGGCTGTTACTTCGCCAATATTGGAATATGCTCTTTCTTGCATAAACAAAGAAGCTCCAAGAATAGCACAGTTAACCGCTATTAGGGGAAGGAAAATACCTAATTGAGCATAAAGCACAGGTGATGTTTTTTCAACAAACATTTCAACAAGCTGAACCATTGCTGCAATAACTGCTATAAAGATAATAAAGCTTAGATAACTCAAATCAATTTCTGCCAGTTTAGGGCTAATCCAAGCTAAGGCTCCTTCTTTTAGAAGAAAATTATCGATAAGGTAGTTTACAGGAACAGTTATTAGGAGTACAAAGACTACTGCCAGACCTAATCCTATGGATGTTTTAACAGTTTTAGATACCGCCAAATAGGAACACATTCCTAAGAAGAAGGCAAAAATCATATTGTCAACAAAGATTGACTTTACGAATATATTTATTATTTCTTGCATAATTTCAAATTCTTAAGTGTTACTAGTTTTCACAAAGTTCTTTATTCCTTGACCTTTGCATCCATATTATTAATCCAACAAGTATTAGTGCCATTGGAGGCATAATCATTAGACTGTTGTCCTGATAACCCATATCGTAGAGGGACTGAGGTATTACTTGATAGCCCCAAAGGGTACCACTTCCAAAAAGTTCTCTAACAAATCCAACAGCAACAAGAATAATTGAATAGCCAAGACCATTTCCAAGACCATCCAACATTGAGTCGAATGGTTTATTACTCATTGCAAATGCTTCAAGCCTTCCCATAACAATACAGTTAGTTATAATAAGACCAACAAATACCGAAAGCTGCTTACTTACATCGTAAACAAAAGCTTTCAAGACCTGGTCAACTAATATAACAAGTAGTGAAACAATTACTAATTGAACAATTATTCTAATTCTTGATGGTATTGTCTTTCTAAGAAGGGAAATAATTAAATTCGCCATAATTATTACAACCGTAACGCTTATAGACATTACAACAGCTGGCTCAAGCTTTGCAGTAACAGCCAAAGCAGAACAAATCCCCAAGACCTGTACGGTGATAGGATTTTCCTTTGATAAAGGATTCTTTATTAGTTTAAAATTTATTTCTGCCATGTGATTATTTTTTTAGGGAGTTAAAGTAAGGGGTATAAAATTTCAAGCAGTTATTTAGCATATCAGAAACTCCGTTAGAAGTAATTGTTCCTCCTGAAATTGCATCCACCTGGTGAGGATTGCTCTTATCAGCTGCTTTCTTTACCTCAACAGATTTGAACTCGTTTCCCTCAAATATTGTCTTTCCTTTAAATTGATTTTGAAACTCAGGCTCTGCAATTTCTGCTCCAAGCCCTGGTGTTTCTGATTTATGATCAAAGTTTACTCCAACAATTGTGTTTAGGTCATCAGCAAAAGCAATGTTTCCCCAAACTCCGCCCCAAAGTCCATTCCCAATTACTGGAACAACATAGGTTTTCTTACCATCTTTTGTAAAGATAAAAACAGGAAGACTTGCCGATGGGTCATTTATTTTAACAAGTGCCATTTGTTTTTTAGTGTCAATTGTAAATGGATTGATTGTTCCAAGGGTTTGTTTACCATCAATAACTGTTCCTATAATTTCTCCTTTGCTATTTACTGCATGTTGCTCTTTGAAATATGTATTAAAAAGTTCTTCTGCATTCTTTGCATCGGACTCAAGCCCGACAGCTCCTAATAGTTGCTGCATTTTCTCAACCCTAATATTCTTATCTTGGTATGGTTTCAAACCAACCGCCGCTAAGGTTAGGATAAGTGCTGAAAAAACAACTAATACTGTTGCGTATATATAAATGTATCTATTACTAAACATTTGTTCCTCCTTTCAATTTCCAACGTTTTGTTCTCATTTTAATGTTTGCATCAACTACGAAGTAATCTATAAGTGGTGCAAAGACGTTAAGAAGAAGTATTGATAACATCATTCCTTCTGGATATGCAGGATTTACAACACGTATAAGTACTGCCATAAGTCCAATTAAGAAACCGTATATCCATTTCCCTCTATTGGTCTGTGCTGCAGTTACTGGGTCGGTTGCCATAAAGACTGCTCCAAACATAAAGCCTCCCATAAGGAAATGATAGTAGAAAGGAAGTTGTGTATAATCATTTGAACCAAACATATTAAAAGTTAAGCCCATTGCTGCTCCTCCAAGAAATACTGATAACATAATTTTCCAGTTACCAATTCCTGTTATAAGAAGGAGGATAGCACCAAGAGCAATTGCAATAACAGAGGTTTCTCCAATACTTCCTGGCATAAAACCAATTATCATATCTAAGATAGAAGTTGATGGCATAGTTCCTCCTGTCATCATTTCTGAAAGAGGTGTTGCTCCTGAGAAAGCATCTGCCTTTTCTGCAATCCAAACCTTATCGCCTGACATTGAGCTTGGGAAAGCAAAGAATAGGAAGGCACGTGCTAAGAGTGCAGGGTTCATAAAGTTCATTCCTGTTCCTCCAAAGACTTCTTTACCAATTATTACTGCAAATATTACTGCAAGAGTAAGTTGCCATAGTGGAACATCTGGAGGCATAATTAATGGTATAAGCATACCTGAAACTAAGTATCCCTCATTAACTTCGTGTCCTCTCCACTGTGCAAATGCAAATTCAATTCCTAGTCCAACACCATAGGAAACAACTAAGATAGGTAGTATCTTCACAATACCATACCATAGGTTTCTCCAAATATCATCGAAAATACCTGTTGTCTCTCCTAAGGAAAGGAAGTGTTGGTAGCCAATATTGTAGGTGCCAATTAAGAGTGCTGGTAGCAATGCTATAATAACAATAGTCATTGTCCTTTTCATATCTAATGCATCTCTGAAATGTGCTCCTGACTTTGTTGTTGTTTTCGGTACAAAAGCAAATGTTTCAAAGGCATCAAACGTAGAATGAAGCCAAGGGAACTTGCCCCCTTTTTCAAAGTTAGGCTTTATATTATCTAATAAATTTCTTACCCATTTCATTCTCCAAGTTCCTTTCTCATTAGTTCAAGACCTTCTCTAATTATTTGTTGAATATCTGTTTTTGAAACATCAATAACTTCGCAAAGTGCAAAATCTTCCGCATCAACTTCATATATTCCTAACTCTTCCATCAAATCAATATCGCCAATAATACAAGCCTTGATAAGTTGCATAGGATAGATATCTAATGGTAACAC
>JAGNRX010000170.1 GCA_017988355.1 Bacteroidales bacterium
TAGCAATTGGAGCAGCCATTCAAGGAGGAGTTCTAACAGGAGAAGTAAAAGACGTTCTATTATTAGACGTAACACCTCTATCACTTGGAATAGAAACCCTTGGTGGAGTAACAACAAAACTAATAGAGTCAAACACTACAATCCCAACCAAGAAATCACAAGTCTTCTCAACCGCAGCCGACAACCAACCATCAGTTGAAATTCACATACTTCAAGGCGAAAGAACAAGAGCAATTGACAACAAAACAATTGGAAGATTCCACCTTGACAGCATACCACCAGCACCAAGAGGAGTGCCACAAATTGAAGTAACATTCGACATTGATGCTAACGGAATACTAAACGTAAGTGCAAAAGACAATGCAACAGGTAAGACCCAATCAATCAGAATTGAAGCATCAAGTGGACTAAGTGAGGCAGAAATCAAGAAGATGAAGGCAGAGGCAGAAGCAAATGCAGATTCTGACAAAAAGATTAAAGAAGAGGCAGAAAAGATTAATGGAGCAGATGCAATGATATTCCAAACCGAGAAACAATTCAAGGAAATGGGAGAAAAACTAACAGCAGACAAGAAAGCACCAATCGAAGCAGCCCTAACAGAACTTAAAGCAGCCCACGAAAGCAAAGACATAGCAAAGATTGATGCAGCAATGGAAAAGATAAATGCAGCTTGGAGCCAAGTCTCACAAGAAATGTATAATCAACCAGGTGAAAACCAAGATCCAAACCAAGGACAACCAAACCAAGGACAATCAAATCCAGATGATCACGATGGTGAAGTAACTGATGCAGATTTTGAAGAGGTGAAATAAGCCCCCATAATACAATAATAAATCGTTTCATGACCGTAGTAATTAATTTTACTGCGGTCTTTTTTTGTTATTGTATCAGCTCCTATAATATGTTTAATTGATTAAAATGTTTTGACTTGTCTTTTTTGCCAAGAATCTTATGCGACAATAATGAGCATTTACTCTTTAATCCGAAAAAAGGTTTAACTTTGCTATTCAATTAATAAATAAACAATATGGAAGCAAAACAAGCCCAACTGCTTGATTTATTAGATGGTAAAAAGCAATTCATTATTCCGTTTTATCAACGTACTTATTCATGGCAACAAAAACAATGCGAACAACTTTTTAATGATATAATTAGAATAGGTGAAGATGATCATGAGATTTTTCATTTCATAGGTTCTGTAGTATATTTTAAACCTGTCGCAGCACCTATTACTAGTGTCCCAGAGTTATTAGTTATTGATGGTCAGCAAAGACTAACTACAGTTTCGTTGTTATTACTTGCTTTAACCAATTTCATGCAAAACAATAATGAAATACAAGTCTCCGATGAAACATGGGAAGAGGTTTACGATACATATCTAATCAACAAGCATAGAAAGGATGAATCAAAATACAAGCTTGTCTTGACTAAGCATGATAAAGAAACTTATTCAAAGCTTGTTGACAATATAGATTTAGATTCTAATTCCTCTAAGCGTATAAGTGAAAACTATGAATATTTCATAAGTAAAATTAATAAGGATAACATTCAAGCGATATATCATGGAGTAAAAAAACTATCAATTGTTGATGTTATCTTAGAGAGTGGAAAAGATAACCCTCAATTAATATTTGAAAGCTTAAACTCTACAGGACTCGACCTATCTCAAGCAGACCTTATAAGAAATTACATTCTAATGACTCAGCCTCCTTCTAAACAAAAAGACTTATATGATAAATATTGGTATCCAATGGAAAAAGGTTTTGGAGATAATATAGGCTCTCTTACATTGTATATAAGAGATTACCTTACAATGAAAGAATATGCTATTTCTAGAAATGATCTTGTGTATGAAACATACAAGAGATTTATGCTTAAAGAAAATGGTTTCAGTTCTGAATTAGAAGCTGTAGAGAATCTTCACCATTTCTCTAAATATTACGTCAATGCAGTATTATTAAAAGAAGAAGATATAGAATTAGCAAGTAAGTTTAAAGAAATTGCAAAACTTAAAATTGATACTTCTTATCCGTTTGTTTTGGCTGTTTATGGGGACTATTGTCTTAGTATTATTTCAAAACAGGAGTTTGTTGAAATCCTTAATATTATTATTAATTATGTTTTTCGTAGAGCAATCTGTGGTATTCCAACAAATAGTCTTAATAAAACATTTGCAACACTTTATAAGAAAGTTAACAAAGAGAAATATTTAGAGTCTGTAAAAGCTGCATTTATTTTAATGGATAGCTATCGCCGCTTTCCTTCAGATTCAGAGTTTAAAAATGATATAATAATTAAAGATATTTATAATATTAGATCTAGAAACTACTTGCTTGAATCACTTGAAAATTGGAATAGAAAAGAAATTGTAAATGCTGATAATTACACAATAGAGCATATACTTCCTCAAAATCTTAATATGCCTAAAGAATGGCAACTAGAATTAGGTCAAGAATGGGAGATAGTGAAGGATAAGTATCTTCACACGTTAGGCAATTTAACTCTTACTAGATATAATTCTGAGTTATCTGATAAGCCGTTTAAGACAAAGAAGGGAATTAATGGAGGTTTTGATTCTAGTCCATTATTTTTGAACGAATCACTTAGGAATGAGAGTGTTTGGAATGAGGATGCTATTAAAAGAAGGGCTTTAATTTTAGCTGAAAGAGCCTTGTTATTATGGTCTAGACCTAAACTCTCAGAAGACATTCTTGCTGGATATAAAAAAAATGAACCAATAGAACCAGATTACGAACTTAGTCACTACGATCATCTAAAAGGAGAGATTTTAGAGTTATATGAACAACTTGAAAAAAGAATTTTAAATATCGATCCGAGTGTTCGTATAGAATACAAAAAACTTTATATCGCCTTTAAATCCTTTACGAATTTTGTTGATATAGTTCCTCAAAAAAAGAGACTACGTTTATCATTAAATATGGGTTATGATGCAATTAGAGATCCAAAAGGAATATCAAAAGATGTTTCAGGCTTAGGTCGTTGGGGTAATGGTGACGTTGAAGTTGGGTTAGATGACATTTCTGATTTAGATGATGTTATGGACTTGATTACACAAGCATTTGAAGTTCAAGTGGATTAGTCTAGTTAATAATAGATTATTAGTCAATATTGTAACAACGAGGACTCATCCGATGCTGATTTCAATATGTTAAATAACACTTAAAGATTACAAGTAAATTATCTTAAAAACCGTAGTAAATTAGTTTTTACTGCGGTTTTTTTTGTTAAATCAACCCATAACAACAAAGACCTAACCCTCTGATATAAAGCAATAAACAATTAAGATAAAGAGCCGAACTTTTTTAAATCAAGATTTGAACTCGTGACATGGGTATGTCGCACTCTCTGACATGGGTATGTCAGCACACGTGACATGGGTATGTGAGCAGTCGTGACATGGGTATGTCAGCGAGTGTGACATGGGTATGTCGTGAGTTTGAAACAAAGAAAGAAAAGTTGAAAGCAAAGAGATGATATTTCAAAACGCCTATTAAGTATATTATTTCAGCAATATCCCTCTTTTATATACTATTAGTTATTACATTTGCAGTATAATAAAATGATAAGAATGAAATAAAACCCAAACCATTATGAAAAGAATTGTTTTTATCCTCCTATTATCATTAATAACCACAATAACTTTTGCACAAACAGTAACATACACCAAAGATATTAATGGCAAAACC
>JAGNRX010000171.1 GCA_017988355.1 Bacteroidales bacterium
CTGATGCAGAATTAAGAGGAGCTTTGAAAGAAGCAGGATTCTTAACAAGAGATTCAAGAATGGTAGAAAGAAAGAAATACGGAAAGAAAAAAGCAAGAAGATCTCCACAATTTTCGAAAAGATAATATTATACATCTTCTACAACACTTTATTTACAGGTTCTTTAGAACTTTTAAAATATATGTGGTGTAGAAATGGTGTAGAAATAAATATCGTACTAGATGAAGAAATAAATATAACAAAACCCCATGAATTTATGATCATGGGTTATTTGTTTAGTATGTTCATTAGTCTGTCATTATCTTCTGTAAGCACATGACTATATGTATTTAATGTTATGCTGATGTTCGCATGACCTAGTCTTCTACTGATCGCTCCGATAGGTGCTCCTTTAGACAATAACATTGTAGCGTGTGAATGTCTCAAGTCATGTAGTCTAATATCAGGTACTGTAATTAACTTACCGCTCCAAAATTTGAATTGGTGAGATATTGCTTGAGGGCTTGCTGCAAGAATACGACCATCAACATCATAGACTTTCTTTTTATAATTTCTAATCAATTCTACTAGATCATCATCCAGCGTAATTAATCTATTTGAATTTTCAGTCTTAGGAGGGCTCACATGATCTTTAGAGTTTCGTTTGTATAAAGTCTTAGATACCCTTAATGTTTGCTTGTCAAGGTCAATATCTTGCCAATTCAAGGCTGTCAACTCACCTACTCTTAGCCCAGTATAAAAAAGTATAGAATAAATAAGTATAAGATTATCAACATTTACATTTTGAACTTTTATATTTTTGATGTATTTGATAAACTCAATGAAATTATCTTCACTCCAAACTCTTGAGTTATCTTGCCTTGTAACCTTACCTATCTTTTTAATCTTTTTCATTTCGTTTGTTCCTATATTATAATAGGTGCATATATAATTAAATATGCTGGATAACATCTTTTCTATTGCTATGATGTTTGCAGAAGTCTTTCCTTGAGATGTCAAATGATTTTGAAAGCTCATGATCTCTTTTGCTGTAACATTTTCGAAAGTGAATTTACTGAAATAAGGTATAAGAATACTATTTGCTATACTACACCTATGAACGTATGTGTTAATCTTCCATCTTATCTTTTTCTCTTCAATATATTTTTCAATCAACGTTCCCATATTCATATTGAGATTATAAGTAATATTTGATAGACAGTCTCGCTCCCATTCAAGAGCAAGTTTTTTACTTGAAAATCCTCTTTTCTTTTTTCTAATTATTTGACCATCAATTGTGGTATGTACCTCAACATACCACGTGTTACGGCTCGTGTCTTTATATGCTGGCATGATAATTCCTCGATTCTTATTTGATACTCTCCATCATCTTTTCTTTTTCTGTCTTTTCTTTTTCAATTCCAAATAGATATTTTTCAGCATCTTTTGCTACTTGTTCATTGTATTTTGCTTTTATAAATGAGTAAGCGTCTTTCTTGTTTGCTTCTAGATCACTGTCTGCGCTCAAGTTAGACGTCAACACACTCAAATAATCAGAATATGCTTTTTTGTCTGTTTCTGTTAAGTCTTTTGTTTTTGGTGATATTTTCATATAGTCTTCAATTCCTTTTGATAATTTGTATTGGCCGTGAGTACCTAATAAACCTTTATAGGTAAATCTAGCGTCACTGTACGCTACTATCATGATGTTATCTTCCATGAATTCTTTTCGAACTTTCATTTGAGTATCTTGCAGTGCTCTATATATTTCTGTTTCAGTTGCTGTTTCAGGAACAATTACTTGAATAATAAACATTCCTTTACTATTGTCTTTTGTTACCGTGTAGTCTTGCTTAGGTTCTTGCTTAGGTTGCTCTACTTCTTTCTTAGGTTGTTCTGCTGCTTTTGGTTCAGTAGTTGTTTTGTTGTTATCTCCCTCATTTTCTCCTAAAATACCGAACAAGACAATCAGTAGTAATACTGCACTCGTTATAATTTTTGTTATCAGTTTCCAGCCTGTCTTTGCCCAAATAAGGTACGGAATCAATATTGGCCAAAATATGAAAATCAAGAATATTCCCCACCATGTCTTGTACCACTCTTTTTTCACATTATCCATTTCTTACCTCCATATATTTTAATTTGTTGTTACTAAAATTTTATTTTTCTCATGTTTCTTTTTAGAAGTTCCACTAGCACGCCTAGGCATTTCACTTCATCCCCTTGTTTTACTACCACAGGCGGGTAGAACTGGTTAAGGCTATGAAATTCTAATACAAAATTATTAAATCTAACGACCTTAACTAATCTCTCCTCGTTTATATCAACCACAACTATCTTATTATTAAGCATTTGCCATTCTGTACAATCATTTGTATTAATAAGTATTCTATCGCCTTCATACAATGTAGGCTCCATGCTATCACCAACAACACCTATAACTATACTGTTGTTAGGTATTTTCTCATCAGAACCTATTATGAATGTTTCTTTTCTAGGTTCTACATCAAGCGAACCATTCCCTGCGCTGGCAAGACCGTATACGTCCATTTCAACAGCATTCATACTTGAATTTACGAGTGACGCATTAGATGTATTCTTATTGCTTCTACCTCTCAAATAATCTAGATCTACATTGAAGAAGTCTGCAATTTCCTCCTCAATTTCAAAAGAAGGTAATCTTTTTCCGTTTTCGTACATTCCTATCGTAGATTTTCCCATGTTTAGTTTTTCTGCAAGCATTTCTTGAGTAAGTCCTTGTTTCACTCTAAGTTCTTTTAGTCTGTCTTTAAATTTCACCATATCATTATCCCCTTAATTTGATAATATTTTATACCACGTTACGTGGCGTAAAGTCAAGTGAAAATCACAAAAAGTGAAAATAATTTGAAAATAAATAAAAAAGTTATTGACAATGTCCACATAATGTGGTATTATCTTATTAACACACAACTTGTGGGAAGGAGGAAGATTATGAATAATAAATTAGTAAAGCTAAGAGGAACAAGAACACAAGAAGAGATTGCCAATGCAATAGGAATAAGCATTTCAGCGATAGGAATGTATGAGACTGGGCAAAGAGTTCCAAGAGATGAGATCAAAGTTAAGTTGGCTAATTTCTATAATGTATCTATAGAATCCCTTTTTTTTGATAACAATGTCCACTCAGAGAAGACAAGAACTAAATAAAGGAGAGTGATTAATATGAATACTTTATGTGACGTTTATGACGTCATGAAAATAACTAAGAAAAAAAAGACTGCTTCATACTCGATAATAAAAGAGTTGAACAAAGAACTAAAAGCAAAAGGGTTCTACACAACAAACGGTAGGGTTAGCGAAAGATACTTAAAAGAAAGACTTAATCTATTGTAGAAAGGAGACATCAAATGATTGTTTACATCGTAACAAGAAACATAAACGATACGATATCCAGTGTCGTAAGCACATTGAAGCATAAAGAACAAGCAAAGCAGGAAATAATTGAATTAGAAAAAGAGGATAGGAAGTTAAAATGTAAGTTTGATTACAAAATACTGGAAATGGAAGTTAAATAATAAGGAGGTAACACAATGCGGATAAAATTAAATAGGTCAGCAAACCAAGTGATAAGGAAAAAGGTTTGGAGAGACAAACAGATAAAAGGAATAGTATCGGACTTGAGTGAGTTGGAAGATACTATTAGAGATAACTGGACCACCGTAGGATATATAAACAGAG
>JAGNRX010000172.1 GCA_017988355.1 Bacteroidales bacterium
GGAAAGGCAGTACATTTTGGTTCTGGAGGCCTTCAAAACTAATTCTTATTGATGATGAACATGAAAAAGAAACCAATATTGAAGTAGATAACGATATTGAAATAAAAACTAAAATTCTTATAGTTGAAGAAGATGGTTCGGCATGTAAGCTATTAGAATCTATTTTGAAAGATAGGTATATTCTTTCTTGTTCAAATAATACTTTAGAAAGCGTTGAGAAAATAGGTAGTGAAATGCCTGACATTATAGTTATGGGCTTGAAATCAAATAATATTGATGGTTACGAAGCCATTAAAAGAATGAAGCAAAATAATATAAATACTCCTATTATTGTAATATCAAACAAGGTGCTTATTCATGAGAAACAACTAGCTTATGAAGCAGGTTGCGATCAGTTTATTGAAAAACCTTTGGATAAAGATCTATTAATAAATATAATCAATAATATAAAGCCCTTTATAAATTAACTTTCTATCTCTTTGATTCGGTTTTTTCTTTCTTGGATTTAGAATTTTCTTTCTTTGATTCAGCTTTACTAATTGCTGTATTAGAATCCTGGTAAATCCATTAATACTGTTGGGATTAATAATATCCAACCAAGAACAACCATTGCTAAGATAAACTTCCACGACCATTTAACCCATTTTGCATAAGGTATTCTTGCTATTCCAAGAACGGCAATCAAAACTCCTGATGTAGGGGTGATTAGGTTTGTGAAACCATCTCCAATATGGAAAGCTGTTACGGCTGATTGAAGGGAAATATCGGTCATGATTGCAATTTCACGAAACATTGGCATAAGCATTGCTGCCTTTGCTGTTCCTGATGTAATGACTGCATTAAGTATTGACTGGAAACCATACATTAGACTAATTGCTCCAACCTCTCCCGAGCCACTTATTGAAGTTGCTACTGAATTTAGGAAGGTGTCGATTATCTTACCGTCTTCTAAGATTACTATGATGCCACTTGCAAGTCCTACAACTAAGGCTGCACTTAACATATCTCTTGCTCCTTCAATAAATAGTTTAGATATTTCTGATGCATCTTTACCTAATGCAATGCCTGTAATAATAGCCATTGTGAAGAAAAGAGCTGCAATATGAACAAATCCCCACTCAAATATCATTACTCCAACAATTAGGTAGATGATTGTGAAGATTAGAATAAATAAACTAAACATTTGCATTGATTTCTTAACCATCTTATATCCAAAACCAACAAAAAGGACTGTTAGGATTAGAAGGAATATATAGGTTGAATAGCCTCCACTGAATAGGTTAGGGTTAAGTCCAACATAAACAGAATATACCACAACTATTAGTGATGATATTATATATGCAAGCCAAGTTCCACGATTTGCTTTTAGTGGCTCAAGCTGATTTGCTGTTTCTTGGTTATGTCGCCAGTGATTATCTTCTTCATACATTATTGATTTACTTGGGTTTTTCTTTACTTTATTAGCATACCATAAGACATAAGCTATTCCTATACTTGTTATTATTACCCACATAACTAAACGATATTCTATACCGCTAAACATCTTTATGCCTGCAATATCTTGAGCAATTCCAAGTGTGAAAGGATTGAGAATACAGCCTGCAAAACCAAGTCCTGCGGCTAAGAAACACATACAAACTCCAACAATTGAGTCATATCCCATGCTTATGGCAAGCGGGACAAAGATTATAACAAAGGCTATGGTCTCTTCACTCATTCCAAATATGGCACCAAAGGCACTAAACATTATCATAATAAGAATAATGATTAGGTTATTGACCCCTATCCATTTCAGAAACCGAAACTTATCTAATTTACTACTATGCTTTAAGAAAGATTGAACTCCCATATCAATTGCCTTTGTTTCGTTTAGTATCCAAAACGCACCACCAAGAATAAGTAGGAAAGCAATTATTCCAGGAGCTTTTTGAAATCCTTTAAAGAATGCAGACATTATCTGCCAAGTTTGAGGAGTTTGTTCAACATGATGATATGAGCCAGGAACAATGCCATTAATTACTTTTCCACTGTCAGTTGTTTGGGCTTCTCTAATAAATTCTCCAGCAGGCACAAACCAAGTTGCAATTGCTGCAAGCACAATTAAAGAGAATATAATTACATAAGTATGTGGTACTTTTTTAAACATAGGGTTTGAGTTTTAAATAGGTTGATTGTTTTCTTTGTTTTTCTTTGGCTGTAGCTTTTTGCGGTTTAAGAAACCTATAACCAGTGCTATTATTAAAATTGTAATTGTTGAAAATACTGAAATTCTTGCAATATAGTCTCCATATTTAACATAGAAAGTAATTTGCTTTTGAGGTATTAATGAGGCTTTGATTACATCTTGTGTCCAGAATTTAGTTTTCTGACTTATCTCTCCTTTTGGATTAACAAAACAAGATGTTCCTGTATTGGCACTTCTTGCAATATAGCGACGAGTTTCAATTGCACGAAGGGAAGCATAGGATGCGTGTTGTTTATATCCTTCTGTGTCTCTCCACCAAGAATCATTGGTAATAATGAAAATCAGTTCAGCTCCTTCTCTTACCTTCTGTCCAACAAAACCTCCATAAACTGATTCATAGCAAATAGGTGTTGTGGTTTTAATTCCAGAGCTTTGAGATACGAAGAAATCATTTTGATTGTCAACTGCAAGGGTTCCAACTGGGAGATTCCCTAATTTGATTGCAAAGTCTAATACCTTGCCTAAGTATTTTTTAAATGGGAATCTTTCAACCCCAGGAACAAGTTTAGATTTATGGTAAACCTCAAAATCGTTGTCTTTCATTATATGAATAGCACTATTATATACAGAATAATATGGCTTTGGAGCAAATTCAATCTTTCGTGAGGCTTCGGTTTTTTCTTCTTCGGATTGCAATTTACGAGTAAATGAACCTGTTATCATTTGTGCCTTTTCATACTCTCCAACAAATAAACTAAGTCTTTGCAAGCTAATATTGTCAGCCATATGATCTTCCCATAGTCTTTCTTCCAAACAACCCTCAGGAGCTAATATAAAACTTGTATTATTATCTGTTTTGGTTTTAGCCATTGAGATTAATAAATCAATTATCTCGTAGTTTTGGAGTTGTAGTTCATACTCATAAGGCTCAAGATTTGGCTGGAGAACAACAACATCAATTGGCTTATTGGGTTCATCCTTATAATTATTCAAAATTATAAGAGAGATGATAATTGGAACAAGGATTAAGACTGAGAAATAAGAAATATTAAGTGTAAATCTCTTTTGATTTTCTATTTTTAGCTTTCCTGTTTCTTTGTGTAAGCAAATCTCTTTTATAGCTTTATAGACAAAATAGTTGACAATGAAAATCCAAAGGCTTCCTCCAAATACACCAGTATATTCATACCACTGAACAAGGTTAGGCATTGTTGAGAACCCATTGCCAAGAGTCATCCAAGGCCAAGTAAGTTCCCAGTTAAGATGCAAGTATTCCATTGAAATCCAAAGAAGGGGAAGAATAAGAAAACCTTTTTTACTATCGAATAAAGATTTCTTTGTTATATGGTATATTTGAAAGACTAAAGCTCCTAATAGAGCATTAAGAATAGGTGCAACTAAGCCAAAAAGAGTTGCAAAGCATATCCAGTAGGACGTTATTATATTAAAAATAAAGAAACTAACGAATGAATATTTAAAGACTATAT
>JAGNRX010000173.1 GCA_017988355.1 Bacteroidales bacterium
ACATTAGACACTGTAATATTTAACCCTATCAATTGCAGTTATATGGGCTCTTTAGAATATCCTGCTTTTAATAACTCAACAAAGATAAGAACTCTAATAATTGGGAATAAAGTCCAAACTATTCCAGACTATGCTTTCTATCGTGTAACAAGAGTAGATTTTGTAAACCTTCCTAATTCCCTAACTTCAATTGGAATATCTGCTTTTGATAGCTGTGTTTATTTAAAATCAATAACTCTGCCTGAAAATGTTATTTCAATTGGAGATAATGCTTTTAAAAACTGTTATTCATTAAGTAATGTTGTTTTTAATTCTCTAAACTGCAAAGGTTTTGGTTCAAATAATGCCTTAGTTTTTTCAGGCTGTGATAAGTTAATGTATTTAACAATAGGTGATGATGTTACAAATATCCCTTCTTATTCTTTTGTCGGAATTAGCAGTTTGTCATATATTATTGCAAACCCAATTAAACCTCCAGAAATTCAAAGCAATTCATTTAATCTTCTACCGAAGGAAATGCCTATTTATATTTCTTGCATATCTTTAAATGATTATCAGAAATCTGATTATTGGAATAACTTTAAGGATTATAGGGTTGTCAAAAAAACTCAATTCATTAATGCATCAATTTGTGAAGGAGAAGCTTATACTGATTATGGTGTAAACTTCAATTCTTCTGGCAAATATTATCTAAGTCATAGTTGTGATAGTGTTATCTTAAACTTAACAGTTAAACCCTCTTCCTCAACCTCCTTTTCTGACTCAATATGCCAAGGTCAGAGATATACTAATTTTGGATTTAATTTTATAGCAGAAGCTTCTGGCACTTATACACAAAAACTCCAAAATAAAAATGGTTGCGATAGCATAGTAAATTTAAGTCTTACCGTATATCCAATTTACAAGAAAGGTCATGAAGCCTCTATTTGCAAAGGAGAAACTTATAGCTTAAATGGATTTAATGAAAACAAAACAGGCTACTACACTCAAAACCATAAAACTATCAATGGTTGTGATAGCTTAATAACCTTAAACCTTATTGTCAATCCTATATATGATTATGAAATTACTGGAAGGATATGCCAAGGTGAAACCTATACTCAAAATGGATTTTATGAAAAAAGTGCTGGGTTATATATTCAAAACCTACAAACCACAAATGGCTGTGATAGTATTGTGAAACTAAAACTTATAGTCAATCCTATTTATGACACTATTATTAACTCAAACATCTGCAATGGAGAAATCTATAATCAATTTGGGTTTAATCATAGCAGATCTGGCACTTTCACTCAAAATCTTAAAACAAGAAACGGTTGTGATAGCACAATTACCTTAAACCTAAAAGTCAATCCAACATATAACCAATCCTTTGAAGCAGTAATTTGCAAAGACGAAACCTATAACCTAAACGGATTTAATGAAAACAAAACAGGCTCATATATTCAAAAACTTAAAACAATAAATGGTTGTGATAGCACGATTACCTTAAACCTTCTTATTAATAAACTGACTAATCCACAGAATTTAATGATTGACTATATTCAATATCAATTTGAATTATCTTGGGATGGTGATGCAGAAACTTATCTAATTTATAAGGATAATTGCTTAATAGACTCCACAAAAACAACAATATATAGAGATAGCGATGTTATCGAAAAAGCAACCTATTGTTATAGAATAGTTGCAATAAAAGACAAATGCGAGGCTGAAAGCATGGAAATATGCCATATGTTCTTTGAGTCCAATGACCTAATAGAAGAATAAGAGCCTTAAATCAAAGAAATTCACATACTTGATAATCAACAAACAAACCTAATAAAAAAGGTTTAAGATTAAAATATCGAGAAATTATTATGAAAAAGGGGAATTCGTAACTATATTTGCATTATTAATTAACCTAAAAACCAATTATTATGAGAAAACTTGAATACATATTATTAATTATTTTCTTAGTTCTTACAGTTGGGTGTAAGAAAGAAATAGAAGAAGTAAAAACCGTTGAACATATAACGGGAATACCAGCCACAATGGGAGAAATTGGAGCAACAGGGCAAGTAACTGGGGCTAATGTTTCTGGTGTTTCTAATGTTACAGGTTCGGTAACAACCAATGAAGCAGGTGTTAGTGTTGTAACTGCAAGTGCTATTGTTACTAACCCAACAATTAAAAACTTTATACAAAACCTTCCTGGCGTAACATTTAATGGCGATGTCGCAACCGTTACCGATGTAAAGATGAAAGCCACTGAAGAAGGAATTGAAAGCGTTAAAGGATTTGACCCAGGAATAATAGTAAAATATGGCTCAGTAGTTGGAGACAAATACTATACAAAATCAGGAAACGAAAGAACAGTTACTGCAAAATCTGTTGATAATGATTACTCTTGGGATGGAATGAACATTAAAATCATTAAGGTAGAAGAAAATATTCAGACAAAGAATGGACTATCAAAAGTAACCTACTGGGCAAATCATCGCTATGGGATGGTTGGCTTAGAACTAAAATTTGTTGATGGAACAACAGCTAAATTCCCTATCGTATTAAGTGAAAGCAACAAATAAAATACTAAGCAATAGATTTTATAGGTTAAGGTATTACGGAATCGCACTTTTATTAATAGCCTTTACACTAACTATACTATATAATTTCATAGATCTTAGTATCAACATAAAACTTTTTGCTATCAACTCATCATTCTTTGAAAGCAATTGGTTCACAATCATCCAAACTAATGCTATTGAAGAAATAATGATGGTATTATATATTCTTGGCTTAAACCTTATTATTTGGTCAATCTACAAATTAACTCCAAAAGAAAAATACTATTTACTAATAAGATCAGCAATCCGCAGCTTTTGGTTAGTACTTGCAATGCAAATACTAGCAATAATATTCTTCTTTGGATTTGGATTTGTAATCTATCTTATCTATAACTTAGTTGCATATCAGGTTTTCTTTATTTTATTCTACTTAGCATTTAAGATTAGAGATTATAGGGAATTGAAAACTAAGAGGTAAAAGGTAAAAGCGAGAATATAATATTGATTTAATAAGAACTTAAAAATAATCGCAATGAAAAAATTTATACTAATCCTATTTGTCATATTAGGCATCCTTGTCTTTAATTCTTGTGAAGATAAAGACCCAGCAACAGACCAAACATCTGATCAAGCATTCAAGACAATCACAACTCTAAAAAGCATTATAGGATTAAATCTATCAGATGCACAAGTTAAATTAGGAAACTTAGGTTTTGCCCTTTCAGAAAGTCAGTCGCCAACCCAAGAATTTACCATGCATACCTTTATTTCTAATTTCACATCTGATAGCTATATAATTTTCGAGGCCAACAATAAGATATTTAGTTGTAATTATATCTCCGAAGCAGAGAAAAACATAGCATTAAATGGCTTTGAAAAAAACTCAAAAGAATGCGTTGCCTATATGTCAGGAAAAACTTATGAATATCAAGGAGAGACAACAATAGAAAATGAGGAAGACTCAACATTCACAACCCACCAAGAACTTGCCAACTATTATGTTGCAAACAAATATAATTTACTTACTTGCTTTGAAGTATGGCAAACAACTAAAGAAGGGGTCTCCAGTCAATTTTCAGCACCAAACTTCATGAGCGAATCATTTATGTCAATCCTAATATATGC
>JAGNRX010000174.1 GCA_017988355.1 Bacteroidales bacterium
TGTTTTTAAAGAAGTTTAGATTGTCAACAGAAAGGTATAGTTTTTTGTTATCAAGAGAATCTATATTTGGATTTTTATATAACATATCGTTAAGTTGTCCAAAGCTTGAAAAGGAAATAAGGAGTATGGAAGTTAAAATAAAAATCCGAATTTTATTCTGCATATAATTAAATGATTGAGTTTTGGATTAAAATTCTCTTAGAAGTTATATGAATGCTTAAGTTGCAAAAGTACAAAATAAAAGCTTTATTACTTCGTTTTTAATGCTATCTTTGCAAAACTAAATTATTGATTGATGAAATTTTCTATTATAATTGTTAATTATAATGTAGCTTATTTTTTAGAACATTGCTTGTATTCTGTTAGGAATGCTTGCAAGAACATTGACGTAGAAGTATTTGTTGTTGACAATAACTCTGTGGACGATTCTAATATAATGCTAAAGGAAAAGTTCCCTGAAGTAATCCTAATAGCCAATAAAGACAATGTTGGTTTCTCGAAAGCAAACAATCAAGCAATTAGAATAGCAAAAGGAGAGTATATACTACTTCTTAATCCTGACACTGTTGTAGAGGAAGATACTTTTGAGAAATGTATCGACTTTATGGACTCTCACCCCGATTGTGGAGGTTTGGGCGTAAAGATGATTGACGGAAGAGGAAAGTATTTGCCAGAAAGCAAGAGAGGGTTTCCCAGTCCTTGGGTTTCTTTCTGCAAGATGAGTGGTTTAACCAAGCTTTTCCCAACCTCAAAACGCTATGCAGGTTATTATATGGGACATCTTCCAGATAATGAGACCAATGAAGTAGATGTTTTGGCAGGAGCCTTTATGCTACTTAGGAAAGAATGCTTAGATAAGGTTGGAATCTTAGACGAAGACTATTTTATGTATGGTGAAGATATCGACCTATCATACAGGATAACAAAAGGAGGCTATAAGAACTACTATTTCCCTGAGGCAAGGATAATTCACTATAAGGGAGAAAGCACAAAGAAAGCATCAATAAACTATGTCTATACCTTCTATAATGCAATGGCTATCTTTGCTCAAAAGCATTTATCAACCAAGCAAACTAAACTTTTCACTAAGTTTATTAAAATTGCAATATGGCTTAGGGCTACTATGTCCTTCTTAACAAGGATATTTAAGAACTTGTTTTTGCCTGTCTTAGACTTCTTCTTTGTTTACCTATCATACTACTTACTTGTTTCTTGGTGGAGTAATAATATTTGGAATGATGCAACTTACTACCCCTCTCAATATATACATCTTGTCGTCCCTATCTATATTTTCATTTGGCTTTTATCCATCTATCTCTCTGGAGGATATTCAAAACCCGTCAGAATACCCAAGATAATTTCAGGGCTTTTCTTCGGAATGATAACAATACTTGTCTTCTATTCACTTTTGCCAGACTATTTAAGATATTCAAGAGCCTTAGTCTTGCTTGGTGCCGTAGTTTCTTTATTTGTAATAATCTTCATAAGGTTTGTTTCTGCCTTCCTCTTAACAGGGTCTTGGACTTTGAAAACCAGCCAAACCAAACGCTATGCAATAATTGGCGATGAAAAAGAAGCCGTTAGGGTTGCCCAACTACTTAGGACAACTGATGCGCAAGCAGAATTTATTGGTCTTGTAGATGAAAAAGAAACCCAGAACTCCAATCCAAACTTCATAGGCAATAGCTCACAGATTAAAGAGATAATAAAGATATATAAGATAAACGAACTAATATTTTGTGCAAAAACTCTAAGCCAGCAAACCATAATAAGTATGATGGCAGAACTACAAAGCTCAAACGTTCATTTTATTATTGCTCCACCAGAAACCGACTTCATCATAGGCAGTAATACAATCAACACCCCAACCGACCTATACGTTGTCTCTGTTAATTCAATTTCAAGTGAAGATAGCAAGAGAGAGAAAAGGTTATTAGATATCTCACTCTCACTCCTTGTCTTAATTTTCTCTCCAATAGTCTTTCTCTTTATAAAACAACCATTTGGATTATGGAGAAATGCTTTTTTAGTTCTATTTTCTCAAAGGACATGGGTCGGATATTCCAATCAAGACCTAAAATACGATAAGATACTCCCTAAGATAAAGAAAGGCATCCTTTGTACAAAAGATTCACTAGAGAACAAAGACTTTGAACCCAAGACCCTCCATCGTTTGGATTTGTTATATGCACGAAACTACGGCTGGCAAACAGATTTGAACATATTCTTTAAATCATTCCGAAACATAGGACGAAAATAATCTCTTATATTATTTGGAGATAAAACAAATAAGTTTATATTTGCACTCATCATTTAAAACTTATTGTCTATGACTAAATCAGAAGAATTTATCGAGTTAGAGCATCGCTACGGAGCTCACAACTATCACCCCCTCCCTGTTGTTTTGGCAAAAGGAGAAGGTGCTTTTGTATGGGATGTTGAAGGAAAGAAATACTTTGATTTCTTATCAGCATACTCAGCAGTTAACCAAGGACATTGTCACCCAAAAATTGTGAAAGCTCTTTGCGATCAAGCACAAACCCTAACCCTTACTTCAAGAGCATTTTATAATGACTGCTTAGGTCCTTATGAAAAGTACATAACCGATTACTTTGGATATGACAAAGTACTCCCAATGAACACAGGTGCTGAGGCTGATGAAACAGCTCTTAAGCTTACTCGCCGTTGGGGATATAAGGTTAAGGGAATTCCAGAAAATGAAGCAATAATCATTTGTTGTGAAGGAAACTTCCACGGAAGAACAATCACCATCATTTCTATGTCAAGTGACCCAGATTCTTACGGACAATTCGGGCCATTCACACCAGGTTTTATCCAAATACCTTATAATGATACAAAAGCCTTAGAAGAAGTCTTAGAAAAACATGGAGATAAGGTAGCAGGCTTCCTTTTAGAACCAATTCAAGGAGAGGCAGGTGTCTTTCTTCCAGACGAAGGATACTTAAAGACTTGCTTCGATTTATGTAAGAAACACAATGTATTATTCATAGCAGACGAAGTTCAAACAGGTATCGCAAGAACAGGAAAATTACTTGCTTGTGACCATGAAGGAGTACGTCCAGATATAGTAATATTAGGAAAAGCCCTTTCAGGAGGAGTTATTCCAGTTTCGGCAGTTCTTGCAGATGATGAGATAATGCTAACCATTGGGCCAGGAGAGCACGGTTCAACCTTTGGTGGTTTCTGTTTAGCAGGCAAGGTTGCAGTTGCAGCACTTGAAGTTGTTAAAGAAGAGAAATTAGCAGAGAAATCAGAATACTTAGGCAAGATATTCCGCCAGGAACTTGGCAATGTGAAATCAGAAATGATTGAGCTTGTTCGAGGAAAAGGACTATTAAATGCAGTAGTTATTCGTCCAAAGAATGGAAAAGAAGCATGGGATGTATGTATGAAGATGAGGGATATGGGCGTTTTAGCAAAGCCAACTCACGGACATATTATTCGTTTTGCACCACCATTAGTAATAACAGAAGCAGAGTTAAGAGAAGCAATAGAAATTATTAAAACAGCAATTCTATCTTTTGAATAACAGAAAACTATTTTAATTTTAAGAAGCACCTATTTCAAAACGAGATAGGTGTTTTTTTGTTATCTAAAAGCAGATTAAGAGATAGTAAATTGAAACGCCGTAATAATTTTCTGAAACGC
>JAGNRX010000175.1 GCA_017988355.1 Bacteroidales bacterium
AATAAAAAGTATAGAAGATGTTATACCCGGCTATGAATATATCTGTAAGGCAGCATACGCTTATACTCAAGAAGACACTTTCCAAGGAGCAGAATCTTTGGTTCATAACTTAAACTCAATGGCATCTCGTGCCGGTTCACAAGTTCCATTTAGTAGCTTAAATTTTGGAATAGATACAAGCCCAGAAGGAAGAATGGTATCAGAGTATCTATTAAAAGCTCAAATGGCAGGTTTAGGAAAACACGAAACACCAATATTTCCAATCTTAATTTATACATTAAAAAAAGGTGTTAACTTTGAAAAAGGAGACCCAAATTATGATATCTTCAGATTGGCAATGGAATGTTCAAGTAAGAGATTATTCCCAACATATGCTTTTGTTGATGCAAGTTTTAATTTACCATATTATGAAAGAGATCCTTATTATGGTATTATAAACACAATGGGCTGTCGTACGAGGGTTATGGCTAATGTTAATGGTCGTGAGGGAGCATTTGGAAGAGGCAATATTTCTTTTACGTCTATTAATCTACCATTATTAGCCTTAAGAGCAAAAGGAAATGTTGACAAATTCTTTAAAGAATTGGATTATGCTTTAGAAATTGCTGACAAAGAACTGCTAGAAAGATATGAAGGACAGTGCCAAAATCGTAAATATAATTTTCCAAGTCTAATGGAGCAAGGAATTTGGCTTGGTTCAGACGACTTAGCGCCAACAGATGAAATAAGAGACGTTGTTAAACAAGGAACTTTATCTATAGGTTTTGTTGGTTTAGCAGAATGCTTAATTGCCTTAACTGGAAAACATCATGGAGAATCTCAAGAATCTGATGAATTAGGATACAGTATTATTAAGTATATAAGAGATTACTGCGATAAAAGGGTCAAAGAAACTCACTTGAATTTTAGTTGTTTAGGAACACCAGCAGAGACATATTGCAAAACAGCGTTAGAACAAGCTCGTAAGCAATTCGGAATCATTCCAGGGGTAACAGATAGAGCATACTTTACCAATAGCTCACATATCCCAGTGTGGTATAATATCTCAATTGCAGATAAGGCAAAAATTGAAGGAAAATATCATAATCTTGAAAACGCAGGTCACATATTTTATTGTGAAGTTGATGGAGATATTTCAAAGAATATCGATGCTTTTGAAAACATACTGCATATTATGTCTGATGCTGATGTTGGATATGGAGCAGTTAATATCCCAATAGCAGAATGTACTGTTTGCGGATGCAGTTGGAGAGGAAGTAACGATGTACATGTTTGCCCAGGGTGTGGCAGAGATGAAAGAGAACCAATAGATTAGTAAGGAGGGATAAACAAATGGAAAAAGAAACTTGAAAAAATAAAATAAAAAGAATTATACCTTTTAGAAGAATTCAAAGAATAACTGGTTATTTAACGACTCCTGGTCGTGAAAATGCTGGTAAAAAAGCAGAAATAAAAGATAGAGTAAAGCATCAAAAGATTGAGGAAAAAAGCAATGAAAAGGAGGCTTAAAATGATATCTTTCTTAAAAATTGCTTTTCCAGCCTTAATGGTAACTGGAGCTCTAGGAAGTCTTGTTGTAAACATTATTAGTAAGGGAGACAAAGCTACGTCATTACAATGGATAGGAGCAAGTCTTCTCTATACTGCTTTATTATTTAGAAACAAATAGGGTCTATAAAAGACCCCTTTATTATATGTATAAGGAGGATTATATGGCGAAATTATATTTTAGATACGGGGCAATGAATGCTGGCAAAAGCACAGCTCTTTTACAAGTAAAACATAATTATGAAGAACGTGGTATGTCAACATTATTATTAAAACCAGCCATTGACACAAAAGGCGCAAACAAAGTTGTTAGTCGAATAGGAATAAATGCGTCTGTTGATATATTATTAGATAAAACAGACGTCATAATGACAAAAGTACCCCTTCAAAAACCAAACGCTATTATTGTTGATGAAGCTCAATTCTTAACAGCTCAACAAGTAGATGAACTTTATTTAATAAGCAAGATATATGATATAAGTGTTTTATGTTATGGATTAAGGACCGACTTCCGCACAAACGGTTTCGAAGGTTCTACTCGTTTGTTAGAAATAGCTGATGATATTGAAGAACTAAAGACGATATGTGCTTGTGGTAAAAAAGCCACTTTTAATATTCGTAAGATGAATGGTATACCAATGTTTGACGGGGAACAAGTTTTAATAGATGGAACAGATAAAATTGAATATGAAGCCGTATGTGGTAAATGCTTGATTAAACAAAAAGGGAGAGTGAGATAATGGCAAAAACTGAAATATTAGAATATAATGTTAATTGGAATAGCATAAAAAGAGCTTGCATGAGAACTATTGGTAAAGATGCCGGAGATAAAGAACCACCAGAAACATGGAAAAAGAAAATTTTAATTTGCAGACATAGCCCAATAAGAAAAGGGTGGATCACTTGGAAATGGTCAGATATTCCATACGCAATTAGTACACACTTTGCACGCCATCACGAGGGTACTGAAAAATATATATCTACTTCTAGAGCAGATAGAACGGAAATTAAAGACAGATCTCAACGTAGTCAAATGGATTCGGTCTCTATGGAAATGGATGCGAATATTGAGGGCTTAATCAACATTGCTGGTCGTCGTTTATGCACTTGTGCAGATCCTACTACTAGAGAATATACTGAAGATTTACGTGAACAAATAGAAAAATATGATGATACTATCGCATGGGCAATGGTGCCACAATGTGTTAGAGCAGGCGGATGTTGCGAACCTTTTTCTCAATGCAAACATTATGAAAATTTTGCTAAAACGCTATCTAAAGAAGAACAAATGGATTTAGTAACAAGATTAGATAAATATAACGAATACCGTGGTAAGATTTTATCTCTTACTAAAAAGAAACAGGATTAAACCTGTTTTTTTATTGACACAATGTCCTTTTTTTTGTTATAATATATTTGAATAAAGAAATGTAAAGGAGAAAAATATGCAAAAAGATGTAGAAGGCTTTTTAGAAAAGCTAGGTGAATTAAGTTTATCTTATGGCATTGCAATAGGTGGATGCGGATGCTGCGGTTCTCCGTATTTAATAGATATAGATGGAGAGACTGAAATAAACGGTCTTCAGCATGATGAATTAGAGTGGAACGAAGATCATTATATAATAAAAAATATATATGAAACACCAAAGGAAATGAAAGTAGAATAAGGAGGTAAAATATGCATGCAATAGTAGCAGTTATACATCGAGAACAACATCTTGACGAAGAATGGTTTTCTAGATTTTGTTGGGATAACACAAACTATTATGAAAGAGTATATCGAACAAATAGTTTAGAAGAATCTTTAGAACAAGTAGAAGAGTACATTTCTTATCTTAAAAAGAATAAGCAAGAAGATCATGATTGGTATGATACAGTATTGACAGAATTGATGTCCAAAGAAACAGAACGTGAAAGAATTAAATTTGTTGCCGATCAAGACGGGTATTATGTAGATGATAATAATAGAATATATGAAGAATATAATCCAAATGGTTTTTGTGATTGGTTTGTAGTTGGAGGACGTTGGAGTAATTTACTTGAAAGTTATAAAGGAGAAAAGGCGGACACAATGAAACTGAAAGACTTTATGGGATTTTCTGAACCTGAATTCAACTC
>JAGNRX010000176.1 GCA_017988355.1 Bacteroidales bacterium
GACATTAGAGGAGAAAGAACATTAGTAGAATCTAACCTTCCACCCATTCCAACTTCAATAATAGCAATATCAACCTCCTGCTCTTCAAAATACTTAAACGCCATAGCAACCGCAGTCTCAAAGAAAGAAGGCTCTATCTTTTCAATAAGAGATTTATTCTTCTCAACAAAGTCCACAACCCAATCCTTCTCAACCATTACTCCATTTACCCTAATTCTTTCTCTGAAATCCTTTAAGTGTGGAGAAGTATGCAATCCAACCTTTAATCCTTTTTCCCTAAGCAAAGACGCCAAAAGATGAGATGTAGAACCTTTCCCATTAGTCCCAGCAACATGAATAGCCTTAAACTTATGCTGAGGATTATCCAAAGCCCCCATTAAAGCAATAGTATTCCCTAAGTCCGACTTATAAGCCGCTGCTCCAATTCTCTGAAACATAGGTAAAAAAGTAAAAAGATAATCAATAGTCTCGTCGTAGTTCATAATCCCTTCTATTTAAAAATAAGAAGGCAAAGTTAATCAAAAAACAAATATACAGACCACAAAAAAAAGGCAGACTGTGATTAGTCTGCCTTTCTGTATTTAGTCTTTAAAGTTTTTTACCAAGCGAAAAGAGGGCGTTTGCTCATCATTTCGTTAACTTGCTTTCTTACTTTAGTGATATTTGCTTCGTTATTAACGTCTGTAAGAACTAGGTCAATCATTTCAGCAATTGCTTCCATTTCATTTTCCTTAACTCCACGTGTTGTGATAGCTGCAGTTCCTAAACGGATACCTGAGGTTTGGAATGGTGAACGTGAATCAAATGGTACCATATTCTTATTAATAGTAATGTCAGCCTTAACTAATGTGTTTTCAGCTACCTTACCTGTTAGTTCTGGGAACTTAGCTCTAAGGTCAATAAGGATTAAGTGGTTATCTGTTCCGCCTGAAACAACTTTATAACCTCTTGACATCATTGCAGTCGCAAGAGCATCAGCGTTTTTCTTAACTTGTTTTAAGTAATCACCGTATCCTGGTGTTAGAGCTTCACCAAAAGCAATAGCCTTTGCAGCAATAACGTGCTCAAGTGGTCCTCCTTGAATTCCTGGGAAAACTGCAGAGTCTAAAAGTGCAGACATCATTCTAATTTCTCCCTTAGGTGATTTCTTTCCCCATGGATTAGGGAAGTCTTTTCCAACTAAAATCATACCACCTCTTGGTCCACGAAGGGTTTTGTGAGTTGTAGTTGTACAGATATGGCAATACTCAACAGCATTATTTAATATACCCTTAGCAATTAAACCTGCTGGGTGAGCAATGTCTCCCATTAAGATAGCTCCTACTTTGTCAGCAATAGCGCGCATTCTCTTCCAATCCATATCTCTTGAATAAGCAGATGCACCACCTACAATAAGTTTTGGTTTATGCTCAAGAGCAAGTTCTTCCATCTTATCATAGTTAATTCTACCTGTTTCTTCATCTACTCCGTAAGCAATTGGTTTGTAGTTTATGCCTGAAGCATTTACTGGAGAACCGTGTGTAAGGTGACCACCGTGATTAAGGTCTAAGCCCATGAAAGTATCTCCAACATTCAAACAAGCTAAGAAGACAGCCATATTAGCTTGAGCTCCTGAGTGTGGTTGAACGTTTGCATATTCTGCACCAAACAATTCCTTAGCTCTATCAATAGCTAATTGTTCTGATTGATCCACAATTTGGCATCCACCATAATATCTTTTTCCTGGGTAACCCTCAGCATATTTGTTAGTCATAACAGAACCCATTGCTTCCATAACCTGTTCTGAAACAAAGTTCTCAGATGCTATCAGCTCAAGGCCGCTCAATTGTCTTTCTTTTTCCTGAGCAATCAGGTCAAAGATTTTTGTGTCTCTTGTCATATCGTATATAATTTTTTGTTAAACATTTGTTTTAAAGGTGCAAAGATAAGATTTTATTTTGTCATCAAGTCCATAATTTCTACTTTTATAGCATAAACTTATTAGTTACCATAATTAATCTCCTAAATAAGAAAATTAAGAATAAGATAAATTAATCTTTTAAGTAAAAGGATGAGATTTTATATTACTCCATTTTGTAGCGAGAAAAGACTTTGTCGGGATTGATTGGGAATGGATTTTCGTTAAACCATGCCATAAATCTATCAAATTGGGCTTTGTTTTGTGATATCCAAACCCCTGCCTCGTTGGTGTTGCCATAGCCAAATAGCCAGTAGTTATAGGCATCGAAGTAACCTAAATCGATTAGTTGTTTATGGTAGTCGAATAATACATTCTTGAAAGTTGGGCTTTCTCTTTGGAATATTGGAACGAAGCGTTTTCTGATATCAATTAGGGAGTTAAGTGTTATATTGGTTTTTCCGTAACAAGCTTTTAGCAATGCGCTTTCGTAGTTTTCAGGGAAGAGGTTTGGTCTTGTCTTGCTATCAGAATAAACTATTGTTGGGTCATTGAAGTTAACCGATATTTGACTTACATTAAATGTTATCTCGCTATGGTAAGTGTCATAGAGTTTCTTAGAAATTTCTTGAGACCTTACTGAGCCTCTTTCAAGGTTCATAAAGATTTCTCCATACATAATTCCCCAAACTTCTTCAGTTGAGGAAAGGAAGATTTGAGCTGCACGGTAGTAATTTGATGCAAATGTTGGGTCTTGTTCTATTCCTTTTTCATAGTAAAACAATGCTCCAATAAAATTGCTTCTCTTATATGCTATATTCCCTCTTTCCAAAAACAAACAACCAGCCTTAGGATGTTTTTCAAATCCTTTATCATACGTAACAATTGCCATGGATTCGTTTCCTGCCTCATCGTAGGAGTTTCCTAAGAGTTGGTAAACGTCAGCTGGGCAATCAGGTTGTTTTGTTAGGGGATCAAGAATTTGTATTGCTTTTTGAAATTCCTTCATCAAGTAATAGTTCCAAGCAAGTTCATACTTAAATTTTAATTCTTGTCCTGGACACAAAACTAAGGCTTCTTTTATTAATTCTTCTGCAACCCAATATTGATTATCTTCAATCTGACGATGTGCCTCTTCAAGTTTTGTTTGAGCTTTTGTGCAAGCCTCTAAGGTCTTGTCAACAACTGGAGCCTTAATCTCAACTTTTTCAACTTTCTTTGGAGTAGCTGGTTTTTTATTAGTTGGTTTAGCTTTTGTCTTTTGTTTTGTTTGAGTTGGGTTCTTAGGAGTTTGAGTTGAAGTCTTTGGAGTTTGAGCTAAGCAAACAAAAGGAAATGTAAATAATAGAACCAATATTAAAAGTCTTTTCATCTTTCTTTTCTGTTTTTGTAGTTTCTAATTGGAATATGCTGCAAAGATAATAGTTTTATTTAAGTAAGCCCTTAGCTGCTTTTAGAATTGTACTTTCTATATTAGATACTTGTTTCTTCTGTGATGCAGTCATACTTGGTATTAACTTATCTATACCATTCTTATAGTCCTTTGCTTTGGAAAGAAGGTTAGCTGCTTCTATTATTGCCAAAGGGTCTCCTGCTTTTGCCTTAGTTGCAACAGAAATATAATGCCTTGCCATAGAATCATAGTTTGATATCATATCACTAATATTGTTTATTGAACTTGCAACCTTATTAACAGACTTAAATGCTGAACATTGGGTGAAGATTATTGGTGAAACTAATAGCATTATAATGATAATTA
>JAGNRX010000177.1 GCA_017988355.1 Bacteroidales bacterium
TTTTGATTGTTTCACCTGAAAATACTGCATCATATTGTTGAGAAGAATTCTTTGGTATAGATATTGTTGAATTATTTGTGAAATTACCAGAACTATCAGATTGGTAGATATTCATAGTCTTTATACTAGTACTTGAGTTTTGAATATAGAATTTTATTCTATAACTACCGTTTGACTTTGATAAATCTATAAATGGAGTAATAAATTCACCATTAGGATTAAAATAACAAGTGTCTCTATATGTACTATATATGTTTCTACCTTGGCATCCACTAACTAATGTATATGAATAAGGAAGGTTTAAGGCTATTTGAGAATTGAACAAGTAATTACTTGTATTAGTTTTTGGTAATTTAGAAAAGTCTTCAAAGAAAGCAATCGTATCATCCACATTCTGAGTGAATATATGCAGATTTAGATTTTGTCCTTCTGTGTTGGGAAAAGATATTGTTGCAGAATTATGATTGATATTAGAGCTAACAATATTTTGCGAAAAGGAATCAATATTAAATATTAATAAAAGGAGAAATGAAAAGATTAGAGATAAGTATTTCATAATATGAACTTTTAATATTACGACAAAAGTAGAAAATAAAATAAAGATAAACAAATAAAATGCAGTTTATTTGAATATTATTAATTATTCTCTACTATTTACGTTCTTCTTTATCCTATCTATTCTTAGTCTATTATATCAAATCCTGTGTATGGGATAAGTGCTTTTGGAATTCTTATTCCTTCTGGCGTTTGGTTATTTTCCAATAAAGATGCAACAATTCGAGGTAGAGCAAGTGCTGAACCATTTAGGGTATGAGCTAATTGGGTTCTGCCTTCTTGGTTTTTAAATCTCAGCTTTAAACGATTTGATTGGAATGTTTCAAAGTTTGAAACTGAACTTACTTCTAACCAACGTTCTTGTGCAGCTGAATAGGTTTCAAAATCAAATGTTAGGGCAGAGGTAAAGCTAATATCTCCTCCACAAAGTCGAAGTACTCTATATGGAAGTTCAAGTTTCTTTAGGATTTCTTCGACGTGTTTTTTCATTATTTCCAATTGCTCATAGGAATGCTCTGGGTGGTCTATGCAAACTATCTCAACCTTATCGAATTGGTGGAGACGGTTTAATCCTCTAACATCTTTGCCGTAAGAACCTGCCTCTCTTCTAAAACATTGTGAATAGGCTGATTTGCAAATTGGGAAATCTTTCTCCTGAACTATTACATCACGAAATATATTTGTAATTGGAACCTCTGCTGTTGGTATCATATAGAAACCGTCTATTGGAATAGCATACATCTGTCCTTCTTTGTCAGGTAGTTGTCCTGTTGCAAGTGCTGATGCTTCATTAACCATTAGTGGGGGTTGAACTTCTGAAAACCCGTTTTTCTCAGCCTCATCTAAGAAGAAGTTGATTAGGGCTCTTTGAAGCTTGGCTCCTTTGCCCTTATATAATGGAAAGCCTGCACCTGTTATCTTGTTGCCTAATTCAAAGTCAACGATATCATATCTTGCACATAAGTCCCAGTGAGGAACTGCTCCTTGATAGAGTTTTGGTATTTCTCCATAATTAGATTCTATAATATTATCTTCTGCTGTTTTACCTTTAGGCACAGAGGAATGTGGTAGGTTGGGGATTGAAAGAAGTAATTCTTCAATTTCTTTTTCTTTTTCCACCATTTCAATCTCTAAATCCTTTGAAGATTCTTTTAAGTTGGCAACCTCTGTTTTCGCCTGCTCTGCTTTTTCCTTAGAGCCTTCTTTCATAAACTGCCCTATAACCTTTGATTTAAGGTTTAGTTCTGCCTTAATATCTTCCAATTCTTTTTGAACTTGTCGTTTCTTTTCGTCCAAAACAAGAAGTGTATTTATTTTTTCTTCTGCGTTCTTAAAATTCTTTACTCTTAAAAGTTCAATAACGCTTTCCTTATCGAGTCTTATTCTATTAATTTCTAACATACTATTACTTTATCTTTATTGTTTAGACGAAATCTAATTTATTTATAGGGTTGGTCTATCGAAAAATGGACTTTTACCTGAAACAGAAAGAGGAATTGCAAAACCAAAAGCAATATCTTGACCAAAAAACCCGAGTTTCTTTGCTGCAGCTCCAACAGAATACATCGCCCTTGAATCAACCCTATTGTCAGCAGCAATTGAAGTTGCACTGCCAACAGCAATTCCTAAGTCATGAGAGTTAAAGACGCATGGGCAATTTGATTTTTCTATTTTTTCTGCACAAGTTGGGTATCCACACAAGCCACAGTTTAATCCTAATGGAGAGTTTTTGGTTCCTATTAGTACAATTGCTTTTGAATTTAATATTGTTTGGGAGTCGCGTAAGAAGAATGATTGATTGTTTTGTTCATACATCTCCAATGTTTTTTCGGAAAGCTTAATTATATCTTCTTTTGTTATTGTTACAATAACAAGATTATCTATCCCTCTTGCCTTTGGAGCTGTGCGAGCTGCAATCATAATTGATTTTGCGACTTCTAAAATATGATTTTCTCTAATTTCCTCTTCTTTATATACCATTTTCTATTTCCCTAATAGGTGTTTAACCAATTTTCCAACTGCAATACCTCTATGGCTTATCTTATTCTTTTCTCCCAAGTTCATTTCAGCAAAGCTTTCGCCGTAACCATTTGGAATAAAAACAGGGTCATAACCAAATCCCTTTTTTCCATAACGCTCTGTTGTTATAGAACCCTTACATTCTCCTTCAAAATAGAATTCCTTTCCATCCTCAATCAAACAAATAACAGTTTTGAAACTCGCCTTACGATTAGTCTTCCCATCCATTTCTTCAAGTAGCTTATCAGTATTCTCTTCAAAACTACATTTATCCCCTGCATAACGTGCCGAATATACGCCAGGCTCTCCATTTAGTGCCTCAACCTCAAGTCCGGTGTCGTCTGCAAAACAATCTTTTCCAAATTTCTTATAGATATATTGAGCTTTTTGTTGAGCGTTCCCTTTCAAGGTGTCAGAAGTTTCAGGGATATCTTTCTTATGACCTAGGTCCCTTAAGGTAACTAACTTAATTGTATCTCCTAAGGCTTGACTTATTTCTTCAACCTTATGTTTATTATTGGTTGCAATGATATATTCTTTCATTCTAATCTATATTTTAAGGGGCAAAATTACTAATAAAAGTCCAAATTTCTTTTTCTGAACCTATATAAGTGAATTTATATTTTATTTGGAAGCTTTCTTTATTATTGATAATAGGGTTTGAAGACTTTATAGAATTGTTTTTAGACTGAGCAATAGTCGCTCTTGAAATCAAGTCTCTTTCTTCAAAATAATCAGTATAAATTGTTTTATTTTCCTTTATCCAATAATCAAAATCTTCTTGACTTATGTCTGTTACCTTAAAGGTATTGCTTAAATTTTCTTTTCTTTGCTTGTAGGCATATATGTTATCAACTCCCACTTTATCTTTAAGAATAAAAACAGCATTAGGTTGGTCAATAACAAGATTAGCAATCTCTTCATTGGCGTTAAGTTTCATATTTGAAATAGGAACAAGAGCAAAGAAAAGATTCCACACATACATGAAGATACCAAGACCAAATAATGCCCTGCTAAGATATTCAAAATAATAGACCGATAATAAGATAATAAGG
>JAGNRX010000178.1 GCA_017988355.1 Bacteroidales bacterium
TTCAAGCTTTATAACAGAAAATGTATCTGAGATAGATATGATTTCAACTAAATTAAAGATAATTGAAGACTGTGGTTATAAACCAATAGCACATTTCATATTACCTGAATACACTTGGATAGATAACTACCATTCTATTGCAAAAACTCGCTTTCAACCATTTCTTGAAGAAAACAATTATAGCTTAGCAGCTAAAGATTTTGTTGAAAGAATGGAGCAAGAGATAGAATACTACCAAACCAACAAAGAATACTTTGGTTATGTCTTCTTTATATTCAAAAATATAGAAGAGTAATTGAGTAATCAATAAGAATTATCTACTTGAGAGGGACAATGTTCCTCTTTTTTTTGCTAATAGTTATCTATAAAATAAATCTTGATATAAATCTTGAAAATTAAGGAATAGAATTGTTTTTATTAGACTTAGAACTATTTATATTTGATTTAGATGTATATATCATGCCATGATGTTCCCCATTTCATGGCATGATACTATTCATTTCATGCCATGATGTTGTCCATATCATGGCATGATGTTGACATTGAAATCAAGGAAAAAAAGTTTGATATAAGGTTTAGGGAGTTTTTTGTTTGATTTATGGAGTTTTTATTGAAAGATTACTTCTGTGAAGACTTAAGGGTTTCTTTCAAATATCTATACATTTCCTTTAGGTTGGGGATTGGTAGGTATTTCTTTTGTATTAGTCCTAAGAGCATTGACATTATTAGTGCAAAGATTGTGATTAGAAAGCCTTGAAGATAGGTTAGGCTGTCCTTATCTACTCTGAATAGGAGATAGTACACATAGAAAGTGAAGAAATGGAATACAAAAATTATTAGGGATTCTTTCCCGAAGAAACAAAGCAGGTTGGAGATAAATTTGAAGCGTGTTAGGAAACGGGAAACTAATAAGAGGCCTATTATTGCACCTATTACTGAAAATAAAAATAAAGGATAGTTTTGAGGCACTTCGTTAGGCTTGGTGTTGTTTACTACCTGAAATATTATTCCTAAGGAGTAAATACATAGAGTCGATACTCCAACTATGATTGAGTTTTTTGTATTTAGTTTTTCCACAACATTATATTTCCGGAGCAAGTGTCCAAAAGAGTAGAAAAAGGTCATACTTAGTGCGGAATCGATATAAAGAGGAAGCTGTATTTTATAAATAGATAGTAAATAACCTCCTATGCTAAAGATTAGGCTAAAAAGAATTATTAGGGATGTTTTCTTTAAGAGTTTTGCAATTAGTGTAAAGATAGCTGACGTAAAGAATAGTCCCCAAAAGAACCACATTGGCCCTACTGCCCAAAATGGTTTAAAAAACATTGTCCATCCAAAATAAACATCTTGATAGAAAAATTTATGAACTACAATGAAAAGAATTTGAATTAAGAGAAAGTAGAAGATATATGGGATTATAAGAGTTTGGAATTTGTTTTTAATATTAGCCCACAATGGCCTTTTTTCGTTAAAAAAGTAACCACTAAGGGCAAAGAACAAGGGCATAATAAATATATAAATGGCATCATGAGCATAACACTTTGTATGAGTGTAAACAACTAGCATAATCCCTATCCCTTTTGCAATATCTATTATTCTATTTCTCTCCATCTATTTTATTTCAATCTAGTTTTTCAAACCTACTATTATTACTCTTAAATGTACTTACTAGCTTTTTTATACAAGAAACAATCTTGTCTTCACCTTGGTTATGGCATTCTGTTTCTAAATCTTGAAAAGAATCTTGTACAAAGTCAAAATCAAAGACTTCATTATTAGCTATAAATATTTTATTATGATAAGTTGGAAGAGTATGTTCTTCGTTATTTAGTAGTTCTTCATAGAGTTTCTCTCCTGGCCTTAGACCTGTGAACTCAATCATAATATCATTATCAGGTTCAAAGCCTGAAAGTTTAATCATCCTCCTTGCTAAATCTACAATTTTCACAGGATTTCCCATATCAAAAAGGAAGATTTCTCCGCCTTTTCCCATAACTCCTGCCTCCAAAACCAAGCGACAAGCTTCAGGAATAGTCATAAAATAACGGATAATATCAGGATGTGTCACAGTAACAGGACCTCCTTTCTTGATTTGTTCCTTAAAACGAGGGATAACAGAACCATTCGAACCTAAGACATTTCCAAATCGAGTGGTAATAAACTGTGTTTTCGATGTCTTATTTAAAGATTGAATATAAATCTCAGCAAAACGTTTAGTAGCTCCCATAACATTTGTAGGATTAACTGCCTTATCTGTTGAAATCATAACAAATTTCCTTACTCCATATTTGCACGATAAGTCTGCAACAATCCTTGTTCCAAAGATATTAACCTTGACAGCTTCATAAGGATGTGCTTCCATCATAGGAACATGTTTATAAGCTGCGGCATGAAAAACAATATCCGGACTTATGCTTTTAAAGATATCTTCCATCCTTTCCTTGTCTTGAACAGAGGAAATCACTATCTTAAAATTCGTTTCGGGGAACTTATCCTTTAGTTCATTTTCAATATCATATAAAGGAGTTTCAGCTTGGTCTAAAACCACAATAAGTTTTGGATTAAACTTAGCCAATTGCCTAACGATTTCGCTACCAATTGAGCCAGCAGCTCCTGTAACTAATATCGTTTTATCTTCAATTTCGTGACTGATAATATCAACATTAAGCTTAATCTCTTCACGATTTAATAACTGTTCTATCTGAATTTCCTTAATTTCTTCAACATTTAGCTGTCCATCTGTCCATGTTTTGATATGAGGAACAGTCAAAACCTTTATCTTGTTTTGAAAACAGAGATCAAATATTTCGTTTTTGCGTTCAGTACTTATCCTATTTGTTGCAATAAGCAGCTGATCTATATCCTTATACTTAAAAACATACTCGTGGTCTTTCTTTCCCCATATCTTTATTCCCATAATTGACTTACCAGCTAAGGAATTATCGTCGTCTAAGAAAGCTTTTATATAGTATTTCTTTGAAGTAGAAATAATAGTATTAGCAGTTGCTGTTCCAGTTTTGCCTGCTCCAAAGATAGCTATTGAAGTAGTCATATTGATATGTATTCCAGATTTATATGCTTTTTCAAATAACCAACGGATAAACATGCGGAATAGGAATAAACCAATATAGGAAACGAAGAAGTATATTAGGATAAGTTGCTTAGGAATAAGGTCTTTGCCCAAAGGGTCTATATAGTATTTATAGATAAGATTTAATGCTAGCATTGAAAGACCTGCAAAAACAACTGCAAAAAATATCCTCATTGCATCACTAAAAGTAGAATATCTAATAACTCCCTTAGCAACTTTAAAAAGCATTAAGAAGAGAGTTGTAAGGGAAATAGATAAGACTAAGAAACGAATTGAATAATTATCTAATGGGAAGTGAAAGTATTTCTCCTGACCACTAAGTATTATTCCTGAAACAAAGGCAGAAACAACGCATATAACAAAGTCAATCAATATAATAACCCAAGAAGGCAAGTATTTATCCTTCATTAAATTATTAATAAGACTTAGCATTTTCTGATATAATCTATTCATTTTCTTTTAGTTTTCTTGCTTCCCAAAGTATTTGTATAGGATGAAGAGCCGTAACATTAATAGAATGTTTAATATGATCCC
>JAGNRX010000179.1 GCA_017988355.1 Bacteroidales bacterium
TGCTGTCCTAACTCCTCCAATATGCAACGGTCCTGTTGGACTTGGTGCAAAACGTACTCTAACTCTTCTTTCCATTTTATATTTGTTTAATTTTTATTCTACCATTCAATATTGAACTTTGTCTCTTTCTCATCTTTTGAGTTTGAAACAGAGTCTTTCTTCTCATCTCCCCACTCTATTATATACTCTCCCTTTTCTTGAATCTTCCAATTCTTCTTATCCTTCTTCATTTCCTCTACTCCTAACTTTAATTCCTTATCAATTGAAGAGGTTATAATCTTTGTATCTGCCTTTAGCTTCTGCTTTGCTATCTCAATGCTCTTCTTGGTGTCGTAGGAAAAAATAGGTTTATCGGTCGTTCCTGTTATCTTAATAAATAAAGATGTCCTCGAAGATGCATCTTGCTCTATCTCTCCAAACTCTTTCTGTGTTTTTTCAAGCTTTGCTTTCTTCTTCTTACTTGCAAGCTCCGACAACTTAATCTCTGCCCTATAATCAATGTTCTTATTAAAATAATGCTTGCCTAAGAATGAGAAATTAATCGCATTTGACTTAATTTGAATCTCATCAATAGTTACGCAAGACTTATTTATTGCAATAGAAGACTCAATCTTGTCAAAACTAATCCTGTTTAGGGCTGACTCATCGACAAAATAAGATAATTTCTTCATTAGAGGAATATCTATTAGCTTGCCATTCTCAATCTTATACTTTGCATTTACTGTCAGCTTATCATTAAAGAAATCATTGTTTTTATCTAACTCAGCCGAGAAACTAATCTTAGCTGTTATATCTCCCTCAATGTTTTTATTTGTTAGACTATTCTGTCCAAAATTATCCATACAGTAGAAGAACTTACTTGAATTAACCTTATTAATATTAATATCGCCAATTATCTTTGGGCTACTTGTATTCAAAAGCATTGACATCTTTCCATTAACTGAGCCACCATAGGCATTAAAGCTTAAATCATCTAAGATTAAGTTCCCATTAATTAGTTTAAGCTTTGATTTGAAATTATCTAATTCTGATTTCTCATATATTAGCTTCTTTATCTCTGCATTTAGTTCTGCATTAAGAAAGAGAGGGAATAAGGATTCTGATTTTTTATCTTTTATGTCCTTTTCTTTGTTATTATTATCATTTGTTTTATTCTCTGTTTGCTCAATATAGTCATTTGTATTTAGTATTCCTAATTTCAAATCACCAACAAGTTTAAACTCCTTGCATTGATTAAAGACAAAAGGGAGGATTTCTTCTACCCTTCCATTAAAACCGATTGAAGTATTGCCAAGATATCCATTTAGTTTTTCAATATCTATTATTGTATTATTGAAAACGAAATCAGATGAGAGGTTAATTATAGGCTTAGGGATTCTTGTATCGGTGTAGTTTAAAGCCTTAAGACTTCCTTTCCCAGACATAATAATTGAAGAGAATCCATTATCTTTGACCTTCTCCAAACTCTTAATATCTCCTTGGATTTTGAAGTCAAGGTTAAGCTGTCCTGAAAGTTCAGTTATTTCTTTTACTTTGATGAATTTATGAACTGCATTTAGGTTTAAGGCTGCCTCTACACTTGCATCAAGGCTTAGATTTGCAAAATTACTTAGCTTAGCATATCCCTTGATTTGACCCTCATTGAATAGGAAGGAGAAATTATCTAATTTAAGATATGATGTCTCTGAATTCCTGCTTATTCCATTTGAAAAGCTCCCTTTAAGATTGATTTTTGAGAACCTAATACCAACTTTCTTATTAACTAATTCTCCATTCTTAATAATAAAGTCAGCATTTAATGAAGGCATATTTGTTTTATCAATTAAGCCTTGCATCTGGAAATTAAATAATAAGTCACCCTTGCTATCGTAATCTTTAAATTTCTTTCTAAAATCTTCTGGGAAAAGGCTTATCATCTCACTAAGGTTAATATCTTTCCCCTTAACTAAGAGTGAAATCAAGGTTGAGTCGGCATAGGTCAAAGAACCTGAGAGGTCAAATTTCAATCCATCTATTACTAATTCCCCTTTCTTAACACTCATCGTTTTCGTTGTAGTATTATTGGAGAAATCAATAAAGATATCCATTGCTCTATTCTGAGAAAGAACAAGGTTATCTATCTGCATAGTCTTTATCCTTGTGTTAGCTCTAAGCTTTATCTCTTGAAAATTGCTGGTAAAATCTCCTTTGGCTTGAGAGGAAATAAGGAGTATCTCATAATATTGTTTTGTGTAATCGTTCCTATAGGAGTATTTGATATTATTTAGGGATATCTTCTTAAGGGAAAGGGAGAAATTAGATTCTTTTTTGCTTTCACTGGGCTTCCAGAACTCATAATTCACCTCTGCATCCTTATTTATCTTCATATTAAAGCAACCATCATTGGCTATAATGGTTTTAATATTATAGTTCTCTTTCACAATATCCCAAACATTGAAGGTTAGGTAGAGTTTCTTGAAAAAGAATAAAGTATCGTCAGAGTTCTTATCTGAAATCCTTGTTTTGCTCCCTTGTTCACTTGGGAAAGCATCATAAGCCAAAACATTCTCTAAGGTTAGGGAGGCTTGTGGAAAGGTTGAGAAGAATTCAATATCAATAGAGGATACCTTGATTTCGGTTCTAAGTTGTTTGTTTAGTTCTTTAACAAAAACTGCCTTAATCTTATCACTATTAACATATACTAGTAAAACAGAAACTATGATTAGAAAGGATATTATCCCTACTAACCATAGTGTAATTTTTATGATTTTTTTCTTCACCTTCTTAGCTCTTATTTATTAGCTTGTTCCTATAATTGGAAAGCATTAAACCTTCCTCTACATAACTAAACGATGAATACTAAACGCCGGTATCTTATATTTTAGTTTGCTTAAGCATCTTTAGGAAAGAAACTTCTTGTTCTGTAAGGAAACGATAATTGCCTCTTGGAAGGTTCTTCTTGGTTAAACCAGCAAAGGATACCCTATCAAGTTTAAACACTTCGTAACCTAAGGAAGCAAATATTCTTCTTACAATTCTATTCTTTCCAGAGTGAAGCTCAATACCAATAATTTTCTTATCATCTCCTCCTCCAACATATTGGATATCGTCAGCCTCAATTCTTCCATCTTCAAGCTCAACACCATCCATAATTTGTTGCATATCGGCATGAGTTAAAGCCTTATCAAGCTCTACATGGTAAATCTTTCTTGCACCAAATGAAGGGTGAGTTAATTTCTTTGTTATCTCTCCATCATTTGTAAATAATAATAGTCCTGTAGTATTCCTATCCAAACGCCCAACAGGGTAAAGTCTTTCCTTACATGCTCCTGATATAAGACTAAGAACAGTTTTCCTATCTTGTGGGTCATCAAGTGTTGTTATAAATCCTTTTGGCTTATTAAGTAAGAGGTATTTCTTGCGTTCATTCACAAGTTTCTCTCCTCCATAAGTCACCACATCTTCAATAGTAACTTTGTATCCCATTTCAGTAACAACCTCTCCATTCACAGTAACAGTACCAGCCTTTATAAGCTCATCTGCCTCTCTTCTTGAACAAATTCCTGAATTAGAAATATACTTATTAAGACGGATCAGCCCGTCCTTTCCTAAATGAACCTCTGGTTT
>JAGNRX010000020.1 GCA_017988355.1 Bacteroidales bacterium
TTAACATCTCTAATTATGGCAATTGGAATAATTATACCATTCACCCCAATAGCTTCAATGTTTGGAATGGTACCACTACCTATCCTTTACTTCCCATTCCTAATAGTTATTCTAACCGCATACGCACTACTAACCCAAGTGGTGAAGAACTGGTTTATTAGAAGATATAATGTTTTCTAGGAAACGGTCTAAGGTCGAATGTCTAAGCTCAAAAGCCTTAGGGTCGAATGAATCAAAGAAAGAATTTACTGAATCAAAGGAATAAAAAAATGAATCAAAGGAATAATTTACTGAACCTTTGTTTTAAATTAGTAAGGTGGCAGGTTACTCATAGTAAGGTGGCAGGTTACTCGAGTAAGGTGGCAGGTTACTTATAGTAAGGTGGCAGGTTATTCTTTTATTCCTTTGAATGGGTAAATTAATACTTGATTCTATGAGTTTATTACTTAGTTTTATTTTGTTATTACATTTCTTTTAATATCTTTGCGTAATGAACACAAGGCTGTACTAGCCTTTAGAAACAATTACTTATGAAAAAGACTTTTCTTATCTTATTATTTTTAAGCATTGCTTTTAGTGGCTTTTCTCAAGAGGAAAAGAAACATAAATTTACTCATACCTTAACTGAAAACATTGGTTTAGTTTATAAACTTCAACTAGACTTTCTTGATGTATATCCTTCTATTCATGATAATTATAGTTTAAGGAACTTAATCCCTTCTTATGAGCTGGGTTATAATAATAAGTTTTTTCTAAGGCTTAAGTATAGGAATTTGACAAGTAAGTTCTATGAATACACAAATACTGAAGTAGTAAGTAAATATGATGCTTATAGTATTGCATTTTCTTATAATCTTTATGATGATAGTTCCCCACATTCCGTGAGGTTTGGTGCTGGTTATTACGTGGCTAATTTTATGGAGAAAACTATTGGTATTGATGGACCTAACAGATCAACTCCTACTTATGACAATCGTATGAAGTATTCTAATCTTCTTTTAACATGGTCATATGTATATAAATTAACACCTCATTTTTCAATTGGAACAGATATTGACTTCTATAATTTCATATTTCGCGTTGAAGGCAGCGTTGCTTTAAGTTATACTTTTTAGAAGGTCTAAAGTCAAAAGTCGCTTACAACTTATAATATAAATAACTATTTATGAAAAAATTTGTTTTCGTTTTATTGTTTCTCTGTATTGCTTTCAGTGGTGTTTCTCAAGAGGAAAAGAAACATAATTTCACACATACATTGACTGAAAACATTGGTTTGATTTATAAGTTTAACTTGCAAGGTGATGGATTCTATCCTTCAATTAGCAGTGCATACAGTTTTCTTAACTTAATCCCCTCTTATGAATTGGGTTATAATAATAATATGTTTTTAAAACTTAAGTTTAGAAATGTAGAGGACAATATTAAGTATGATAGAGGATATACTCGTAATAATGAGTATAGTGTACTTTTTAGATATAATGTATTAAAGAAAACTTCCTCTCATTCTTTAAAGTTTGGTGTTGGTTACGCCTTATTAAGTGGCATTGAGAAATATGTAGATTATGATGAAAATGGACAAGACCTACCCCATAGATATGAAAGATTTACTAAAAACACTTTTCTTATTGACCTCTCTTATTCCTATAAAGTAACACCACATTTTGCCTTCGGATTTGATATGGACTTATATCAAATAATAGCTTTTACAGAGTTTAGTATGGCGTTTAGTTATACTTTTTAGGATGTCTAAGGTCGAATGTCTAGGGTCAAATGAATCAAAGAAAGGATTTACTGAATCAAAGGAATAATTAATTAATACGGCGAAAGAATTTCTTAATACGCAGTAATAAAAATTTAAGACGCAGTCTTTTTTTGTGTAAAAGTAAAGGGAGAAGTTGATTAAGCTTCTCCCTTTTGTATTTGATTATTTTGAGATTATATATTCTTATAAACTAATACTTGCTCCCATAATTGCCCATAATCCTGGTTGAGGGATATTACCTAAATCGAAGTTTGGGGTGTTTAGGATATTGTTTATGTTTAGATAGACGTTTAGGCTTCTGTAATTATAGTTTAGGTTGAAATCTAAGATTGCAAAGGCTGGATAGTTTTCTGTTTGTGTTGGTGCATTATCTATATATTCTAAGTATTCACCCATCCTTTTTTGGTAACGATAGGATAGGGTGGTAGTTAGTTTGTCTTTATATATTGGTAGTGTAAGTCGTAGTGTTAGTTTATCTCTTAAATAGTTTAGGATATAGTTTGAGATATATTCATTCTTCACTACATCTTGATTCATCCTTGTGTAGTTTGCTTCAAAGATTGTCTTATATTTTATGATAGGGAAGAGATTGTTAATAAAAACTTTTGTACCCATTTCAACGCCTACTTTATCAAGTTGGGTAATGTTTTTGGATTCCCATTTGTCGTTAGGGTTTATCTTAACCCAATCTATCATATTCTTCCCATTCATATAGAAAGCTGAAACGTAAGAAATAACATATTTGTTTTTTTGCCTTAGACCAATTTCTATACTTTGCGACTCCTCTTGTTTTAGGTTAGTGTTTCCGATATGGGTTGATGTTGTATAGTATAGGTCGGTGAAAGTTGGTAGTCTTGATGACTGTGAAAAGGATGAGTAAATATCTAAATTATCAATTATCTCATAGTTTAGATTAACGGATGGATAGAGTTTGAATTTGTTTTCTATTGATGTATTAAGAAATCCTAATACTCCTAATGACAATGTAAACTTCTTATATTGAATGCTATGTTGTAGCATATAGCTTAGGTTTGTTCTGTTATCTGTTTTGGTGAATTTGTCAAATGGGTTGTCCGTAGGCTTACCTAAAACGCTACTTATTATGCCTTCATTTCTGATTTCCATACCAATATTTGTAGTTCCAATCTTTGATTCATAGATGCCGTTTAGGTTTCCTCCAAAAACATCAGCTCTATGATAATTAGCAGAACCACTATTCTTAATTAGTTCAAAAATATCATTATGCCTATTCCAATAAAGAGATGGAATAAACTTTAGCCTTTGTCCAAACTCTCCTTTTATTGAAGCAATGATTGAATTAGTGTTATCAAATTGGTTGGGAAACTTTGCGGAGTAGAAGGAATTTGCTCCGTATGCTTTCTTATTATATCCAAATTGTAGGTCTATCTTATCTTCTTTGATATTTAACCTTGATTGGTATAATATATTGAATATCTTATAATCAGTGTTCTTAAAATATCCTTCAGAGGATTTCAAGCCCATCGATATATAGTTTTCTAAATTCTTTATCTTATAGCTCCCTCCTAATTCATAGTTAAGTAGTTTATGCCCGCCTGCTTCAAATTTGGCATTAAGAGATTTATCAAGTCCTTTTTTAGTGATAATGTTTATTCCACCACTAAAGGCTGATGAACCATAGAGAATTGCTGATGGGCCGTGGATGATTTCGATTTTTTCTATGTCGGAAAGGTTGATTGGGATGTCAAAGCTATAATGACCTGTCTGGGGGTTAGAGATGTTTATGCCGTTTAGGAGTATTGCATTTTGGTCGAAAGAACCACCTCTAATTGAAATGTCGGATTGGACTCCGTGACTACCTCTTGTTTGAATATCTACGGAGGCAACGTAGTTTAAGATTTCTTCTATGCTTTGGGGAGAAAGCCGCTGAATCTCTTCTCTTGAAATTATTGTTATTAGCTTAGCAATTTGATTGATAGGCTGATCTGTTGAAGAGGAGCTAATAACGACTTCATCAAGTTCTCTTTCTGCAATTTGATTGATTTTTACGGAGTCTGTTTTTTGAGCATTTGCATCTGTTGAATTAGCAAATGTTAGCGCTCCTACTGTCAAAACCCCAATTGTTACCACCTTATGCATACTATTATATATGCTATAGGATTTTCTTGCGAACCGAGTAAATCGGTAGGCTTTGTTTTTCTGGAATGTTTGTTTTTCCATTTTTCTTGTTTTGTTGATTAATAAATTAGTTAATAAAAAAAGTAGCAACTTAATCTCTTGAGCTGCTACAATCTTATGTTTTTTAGTGTAAATAAATTATATATTTAACTCTTTATTACGATTTAACCCTTTCTGAATATTCAGAAGTTCTGGTGTCAACCTTAATTCTCTCACCTGTTTCAATAAATAGAGGCACACGAACATTAGCTCCTGTCTCAACTGTTGCATCTTTCATTGCATTTGTTGCAGTGTTTCCTTTCATTCCAGGTTCGGTATAGGTTACTTCCATTTCCACAAATGCTGGTAATTCACAGTTTAGAGGTGTTTCGGTGTCAGCGTGAACAATCATTTCAACATTTTGACCTTCTTTAAGAAATTGAGGAGCATTTATAACATCTTCTTGAATAGATATTTGTTCAAAGTCTTCTGTGTGCATAAAATTATAACCGCTATCATCCTTATATAAGAAAGTGTATGGACGGCGTTCAATTCTTGCTGTTTCAATCTTAGTTCCAGCTAAAAATGAATGTTCTAAAGTCCTACCAGTTTTGTAGCTTTTCATTTTAGTACGAACAAATGTATTCCCCTTACCAGGTTTAACGTGTAAGAACTCCACTACCGACAGTAGGTCTCCATTCATCACAATACATAAGCCGTTTTTAATGTCAGAGGTTGTTGCCATAAAATTTATTTTGTTTAGTTATTTATATCTCTTTTATCGAAATTTGAAAGTTCATTGAACCTACGCTCCAAAAACTCATGATCTTCTTTAATCTTCTTGTAGTTCTTTTCATAGTAATTAGCCCTTAAATTAGCACCAATCATCCTGATAATGCAAACCAAAAGTAGTAAAATAACTAGTATTTCGGTCGTTGGTTTAAGAAAAATATAGTAGCCAATGATAACAACTATACCCACGTAAGATAGTAAATCTAATAGTTTTGATATTCTGATAATGTTCATCTTCTAAAGTTTCAATGAATTGCAAAAATACTCCTTTTTTCCTTTTTAACAAAATATTTGAATAATGAGGATAATTTATCTATATTTGCAGATTGAGAAAAAGAGAATATAGTCATAATTAATATCATACTATGAAGCGATTATTTTTAAGCATAATACTATGTTTGTTTGCGTATAATGGGTTTTCACAAAACCTAATAGATCTTGATGATCAAAAGCTTACAGCGTTCACCAATAAGTTAATAGAACTACCATTTCCAGAAAGGGACGTGATAATTAAGGCTTGTGATGTTTTCCAGAAAGAGTTTGCAGACGACCCTTATGTTGCCGATTGGGCATTTCAAATACTTTATTACTACCACGAAATTAGTTGTGAAGACAAAACAAATACCCTTCATAAAACTTTTTCAGATAAAGAAATAAGAGGTTATTTCCATAATGATATTTGGGTTCTTCCTAAATTAAAATCAAATATTTCATCCTTTATATCAGAATATGCAAAATGGGGATATAGGATTTCATCAGATGAGGACACTTCCTATACTATCGAAGTCGATTCAACCTTCCTTATAAAAAGGTTAAATAAACTTCTTTCAGCAGACTTTGCCTTCTATTTCACTAATTACGTGGAAGATTTAAGAGCTCAACCAATTTGGCATGCTGAATTAAATATTCCAATTGCAGAAGTAATGAGAAGGGTTGAGTGGAGAGACTTGCTACTTGACAGAAGTCCAGATTTTGTTAGATCAGACCTTGTGACAAGACAAATAGAATATCTTCTTTTCACCGTTACCAAAGGACTAGAATACACACCAATATATGGAGAAAATGATGATTATATGAAGGTTCACGACCCAAGAGAGGGACTCGATTATACCAAAATTGCAAATGAAACCACAATAATCCTCCCTGAATATAAAGATGCAATACAAACATATTATAGAGCCTATCCAGACACCAAATGGGGGCTATATCTTACCGAGTTTATGCACCGCTTAGCCTTAAACAAATATCGTTTCTCAAACGAGATAGATGATTTTGTATTGGAAAGTCTTTATCCTTCTGAAAGAAAAAACATAGATCCTTTGCTAAAATACAAGGATATGCTTATCGATAATTTAACTGATTAGGAAACTCAATTGATTAGAAAAAATATGAAAAACTTAATAGTAATTTTCCTGTGCTTAATTAGCACCCTAACTGGCTTTACCCAAAAAAATATAACCCTTGAAGACATTTGGGTAAAAGGAACCTTCCGCCAAAAGTCAATAAAAGAGATACGCTCAATGAAAAATGGCGACCAGTACTGCATACTAACACCAAGTGGAATTGAACGTTATGATTATAAAACAGGAGAAAAAACAGATACAATAGTTGATTTCTCAACTCTTAAGTTTGACAATCAAAATAAGAATAAAATCTTTGCATACACATTCTCAAAAGACGAGAAGAAGATTCTTTTAGCAGCCGATCCAGAGTTTATCTATCGTCATTCCTTTGTTGCCAACTACTATATCTATGAAATAGAAACCAAAATCCTATACCAATTAAGCACAACAGGGAAACAAAGATTAGCAGATTTTTCACCAGACGGGAATAAAATATCGTGGATTAGGGATAATAACCTATTTATTACCGATATCTCAAGCCCAAACAAAGACGTAATACAAATCACCAAAGATGGAAAGTTCAACGAAATAATATATGGAACATCCGATTGGGTTTATGAAGAAGAATTAGCTTTGGTAAAAGGATATGCATGGAATGAAACCAGCACCCAACTAGCCTATTATCGTTTCAATGAAAGTGATGTAAAAGAATACTCAATGCAAACATGGGGAGAGCTTTACCCTGAAAACTACACCTATAAATACCCAAAAGCAGGTCAGACAAATTCAGTGGTAGATATATTCGTATATTATGTAAATGAAAATACACATAAACAAATCGACTTAGGCACAGATAAAGATTATTACCTGCCAAGAATTCAATGGTCAAAAGATGAAAACCAATTAGTAATTCACAAACTTAACCGTCTTCAAAACAACTACGACATAATATCAGTAAACACCAAAACCTTTGAAAAATCACTACTCTATTCAGAAATAAACCAACACTATATTAACGAACCTGAAGAAGTTCATTTCCTTAAAGATAATTCAGCCTTTATTCTAAAATCAGAAAGAAGTTCTTACTCTCATTTCTACATGGTAAGCCTAAAAGATAAATCCATAAGTCCAATAACCACTGGGAACTACGACTGTGAAAAACTATGCTATGTTGATGAAAAAGAAAAGAAGATATACTATACAGCTGCAGAAAGCTCTCCAATAAACAGAGAACTCTCAGTAGTTAATTTCAATGGTAAGAAACACAAACTCATCTCAAAGCAAATAGGAACCAATGAAGCAGAATTTAGTGAAAATGGGAAATACTATATAGGAACATATTCCGACAACGAAACCCCAGCAATCTACACTGTTAACAATCAAAAAGGAGAAATTCTAAAAACCCTTGAAGATAATGCAGAACTAAAAGACACAATGGCATTATATTGCAAGGAAAGAAAAGAATTTGGTAGCTTTACCACAACAACAGGAACAAGCCTTAACTATTGGATGATTAAACCCTCAAATATGAAAGAAGGTAAGAAATATCCAGTACTATTCTTTGTTTATGGAGGACCTTCAAGTCAAGAAGTTCTTAACTCACAAAAGAGAGCATCCGATATGTATTGGTTTATGATGCTTGCACAAGAGGGCTACATAACAATATGTGTTGACCCAAGAGGAACAGGCATGAGGGGAGAAGAGTTTAGAAAATGTACATATATGGAATTAGGTAAGTTTGAAACAGAAGACCTAATTGAAGCAGCAAAATACTTCGGATCTCAATCCTATGTTGATAAGACAAGATTAGGTATTTTTGGTTGGAGCTATGGTGGCTATATGTCAACCCTTGCAATAACCAAAGGAGCAGATTATTTCAAAACCGCAATAGCAGTAGCACCAGTAACCAATTGGAGATACTACGATAATATCTATACCGAACGCTTTATGAGAACCCCACAAGAGAATCCAACAGGTTATGATATGAATTCCCCAATTAACCATGTTGATAAATTAAAAGGAAACTTCTTATTGATTCACGGCACATCTGACGACAATGTTCATATCCAAAACTCAATGGATTTGATAGATGCACTAATAAAATCAAACAAACAATTTGATCATTTCTTCTACCCAAACAGAAATCACGGCATATATGGAGGCATAACACGTCTTCATCTCTACACACTAATGACCAACTATATCAAAGAAAAGCTTTAATAGTGACTCTCTTAACACTAAACACTATACTATAAGCGCTATTATACTAAACTATAAACTTAAAACACTTAAGCCATGGTTAAAGAATTTCAAGCTTTTATTGAGAATAACAATCTATTTGAAAAAGATGAGGTAATCCTTCTTGCAATAAGTGGGGGGGTTGACTCGATGGTTTTATGTGATTTGTTCCAAAGGTCAGACTATAAGTTTGTGGTAGCACATTGCAATTTTCACCTTCGAGCAGAGGAGTCCAACAGAGACGAAGAATTTGTTGTAAACTATTGTAATAAGAATAATCTAAAGCTCCACCTAAAAGATTTCGACACCTATGGATATATGGAAGAGAATGGTAAGAGTTTGGAGATGGCAGCAAGAGAACTCCGCTACGATTGGTTCTACGAGCTATTGGAAGAAAACAACTATGCCTACATAGCAACTGGACACCATGGCGATGATTCCATTGAAACCTTCTTTATCAACCTTCTTCGAGGAACAGGAATAGCAGGACTTCATGGCATTCTTCAAAAAGTAAATAAAGTAATACACCCACTACTTTTCACCAACAGAGGCGCAATAATAAGATACCAAAAACAAAACAATTTAGAATTTGTTGAAGACTCAACCAATGCAGCTGTTCAATACACTAGGAACAAAATACGTCACGAACTAATACCCCTTTTCAAAGAAATATCACCCAACTTCCAAAAAACAATACTAAAAGAAATAGAAATATTTAAAGAAACAGAAGAAGTATTTCGTACCCTTATCAACAAAGCAAAAGAAGAGATAATTGAAATAGGACATAACATAATCAAGATACCAATAGGTAAAATCAAAACCCTAAAACCTATCAATATCTATATGTATGAGCTGTTAACAGAATACAATTTTAACCAGTCAACCATAAACTCCATAAAAGACTCCCTTGATGAAACCTCTGGAAAACAATTCTTTTCCGAAACACATAGATTAGTAAAAGACAGAGAGTACCTCCTAATAACAGAAAACGTAAGAGACTCCAATACCGAATATAAAATTGAAGAAGGACAAACAAGTACGACAGTACCAATAAACCTACAGATAGAAGTCTTAAGAGACCTAAACTTCATCCATATACCCAAAACAAAAGATATAGCAATGTTTGACGAAGGGAAACTGCAATATCCCCTACAACTACGAAAATGGAAAAACGGTGACTCCTTTTATCCCTATGGACTGCATGGAGAAAAGAAAATCTCAACCTTCTACAAAGACCTAAAATACTCCATAATAGACAAAGAAAACCAGTGGCTACTTTGTTCAGGAGACGATATAATTTGGGTAGTTGGGCAGAGAATAGACGATAGATATAAGATAACAGATAAAACCAAAACAATTTATAGACTAGAACTAGATGAATAAAATAATAATCATCCTATTAGTTTTCATTCCTCATCTTGCGTTCTCCCAACTCAATCAAACCCTAATTCAATACAACCAAACAATAAGCAAAGATAGTTTAGAAAAGACAATTCTAAACCTACAATCCTATGGCTCAAGATACACCTTCAGCCCCAACAGAAAAGCAATAGCTGAAGATTTAAAAGACCAGCTACAAAGCTATGGATTTAAAACAATATTAGATAGCTTCTATATTGAAGACTTTGTTTTTTATCCCGTACCAAATACCTTCAATAGTGGCTGGCAATATAATGTGGTAGCCGAAAAAAGAGGACAATATGCCAAAGACACATTCTTTGTTGTTGGAGCACACTATGATGCAGTAGCTTTTTCAACACAAACATCCGTATATGAAACAGCACCAGGAGCTGACGATAACGCATCAGGAGTATCAGCCATAATGGAAATAGCTCGATTATATCATCTTCACAAAATAGTACCCACAAAGACCCTACGCCTCGAACTCTACGCAGCAGAAGAAATTGGTCTAATGGGAAGTAATATAGCAATAGAACGTTCTGCAAACAAGCTAACCGAACATATAATAGGGATGCTTTGTATGGATATGATAGGACATAAGTTCGATAGTTTAGGTAGCGACAATTTGAAACTAATAGAATACGATAACTCCCAAGACCTAACTAATTTTTGTGAGCAAACAGCCATTCAATACACCACAATAATACCCAATATAACCTCAGTAATGCATGAGTATTCCGATAGTTATCCCTATTATCAATGGGGTCGAAAAGCAATATTCCTTCACGAACAAGATTTCCACCCTTTCTATCACACCCCACAAGATCTTTCTTCAACACTCGACTACAACTACCTCTCAAAAGTAGCTCAATTAGCCTTCTCCATAACCTATCTTGCCACAACCACCAACCAATATTTCCCAATATCAATCCCCCAAAACCCAAATATTTCAGAACCCGAATTTCGTTTATTAGAAAACCCTGCAAAAGATATAATAAGATTCACATATATCAGTCCAAGACCAGAAAACCCAATAGTACAAATAATTAATAGAATGGGAGTGGAGGAAATGACCGCAAAACTTAATATCTACCAAACCTCTTTACAAGAATATCAAATCCCAACAAACGATTTAAAGGCAGGCATTTACTTTCTTAAAATTGGGAATGAGACTAAAAAAATTGTGGTTATCAAATAATTTTTATCTTTGTAACGTTAATAGTAATATTAAAAACAAAGAATAATAATAATTAAACTAAAACTAATATGAAAAAACTACTTTTAATAATTATCTCTATAATTCTGTTTTCGCCACTTATGGCACAAGAAACAAATAATGATGAGAATCAAGCTAGAAAAAAA
>JAGNRX010000180.1 GCA_017988355.1 Bacteroidales bacterium
TATCGTACTTCACGGCTCTTCATCAGTCCCACAAGACTTAGTAACAACAATCAACCAATATGGAGGAGGAATTAAAGACGCAGTAGGTATTCCAGAAGAACAATTACGCAAGGCTGCTAAATCTGCAGTTTGTAAGGTAAACATTGACTCTGACGGACGTTTGGCAATGACCGCAGCAGTTAGAGAAGTGCTTGCAAAGAACCCAGCTGAATTTGACCCAAGAAAATACTTAGGACCAGCAAGAGAAAGCTTGAAGCAACTATATATACATAAATGTAAGAACGTCTTAGGCTCAGATAACAAAGCATAAGACAATAGGCTAAGCCTACAAATACATAAAAAAAAGAAACGACTCATAGGTATAAATACTTGTGAGCCGTTTTTTTATGTCTAAGAATTATTGTTTGATATAACCCTTATTTCTTGATTAGTTTCTTTGTTGAGGTCTTATCACCATTAAATACTGTTAGGAAGTAAACCCCTGGTCTTAGAGATTCGATGTTTATTGAGTTTGTTTTAGAAGAAACTTCTATTTCTCTTTGTCCTAAAACATTTGAAATAACAATCTTTGAAGCATTTTCACAACCAATAAGATTTACTACGTCAGTTGCAGGGTTAGGATAAACTGAAAGGCTTGTTTGTGAAATATCATTTAAACCAACTGTTGAAGTCTTTCCTGCTGCAATTGGAGTGTTAGGAGTTGATTCGTAAGCTATTTGTTGGAAAGTTGCAGTAAATCCAATAGCAGAACTACCTGTAATAACAACCTTAGCCCATCCATAATGAGTATTAGCACCTATTTTGAAACGGAAGCCCATATATGATGTAGTGCCAATTGCAAAAGCAGGGCTAATGCCATCCCAGCTAACCAAAGAACAGTCACCCATTCCAACCCAGTTTCCAGATGTTCCAATTTGAGTATTGAAAGCTAAGTTTTTTGGAATATCCCAATCCTCATCTTGATTGCCAGCAGCCCAGATGTTAAATGTAGGGTTTGATGCGTTATATTCAATATAACAGTTGATGTTTTCAACGTCGAACCCAGAGTTTGAAAGTTTAAATTCTAAGACTCCATCATTATTGAAGTCTAATCCAAATCCAGCAATTGTTTGGTTTTCCCAGTTAACGAAGTTTCCGTTACCAACTGTTCCAACAACGATTCCTGCAAACATAGAAGAGCTTAATAGTAAAGCTGCAAAAAGTGAAGTGATTTTTTTCATGTGTTAAATTTTTTAGTTTATTTTTTTTGTACAACATAATAACACCGTTAATCTTGATTCGTTTACTTTTTTAGGAATTTTGATGCTCTTTTTCTTCTTCCTCAATAAAAATATCGATTGCCTCAAGAACCTCCTGCTGCATCTTTGCATCCTTAAACACAAATATCTTATTCAAGAAGAAAGTAAGGACAGCATTCGGCAAAACAACTATTGCCTGACCAATAACATTACCTAACTTGTTTGTATCAATTGGCATATTATTAATAAAGCTAAGATAGTGATTAGAAAGCAAGACATCATATAAAGGAGATTGGTTAAGAAAGTATAATTCAAGGACATTAACCAAATAAATAAAGGCATAAACCAAGAAGAATTTGATAAGAAGATTATTTGATTTGTTTTGAAATACTATATATCCAGTTGTCTTATAATTAAATAGAACGCCAAAGATTTGAGAAATCAGAAGAGCAACCACATAGTGAAGTCCAATCCAAATTAGAAAAAGAAAAAGTAAGTATCCGAATGCAGTATTTATTCCTCCAACAAAAAGAAACCTAAGAAATTTATTTTCAATCTTCCATAAAAGATGAATAGGTATAAGTAGTAAGCGTTTTATCATAAAATGAAATTTAATATGCAAAAGTAATATTTTTATACTTATCTTTGTAACTTATTTTGAATTATATGAGAAGACCTTTGATTTTTATAACCAATGACGACAGCTTTAGAGCTAAGGGCATAGAACTACTTATTGAAATGATGAGAAAGCTTGGAGATGTTATTGTTGTTGCACCAACCACTCAGCAAAGCGGCAAGAGCCATTCTATAACTGTTAATGAACCATTAAGATACCATAAAATTGCAGAAAGTGAAGGATATACTGCCTATGCTTGCTCTGGAACTCCGGTTGATTCTGTAAAAATAGCCTTTAATAAACTAATGATAGATAGGAAGCCAGACCTACTTGTTTCAGGCATTAACCACGGCTCAAATGCATCAATCAACACCATCTACTCAGGAACAATGGCTGCTGTCTTTGAAGGCTGTGCATTAGGCGTTCCAAGCATTGGTTTCTCATTAGACTGCCACAATTCCGATGCTGATTTCGACCACTGCCTACCCTATATCGAAAAGATAACAAAAGAAGTCTTAGCAAATGGATTAGATGAGGGGACTTGTTTAAATGTTAATATACCAGAGAAAGACATAAAGGGAATTAAGGTCTGCCACCAAGCAAAGGCATATTGGAATGAAGATTTTGTTGAAAGAAAAGACCCAATGGGATATAGCTACTACTGGCTAACTGGGGTCTATAATATCCAAGACCAAGACAAGGAAGCCGACTATAATGCACTTATGGATGGCTACATCTCAATAACTCCACAACAGGTTGATTTCACAGCCTATAACGTAATAGATAAATATAAAAATCGTTTTCAATAATGATAGATAAATTAAAGAAAGACAATTATGCCTTTGGATTCTTAGTTGGGCTTATATCCATAATCTTAAGTTCAATGGTCTTAATCTTAGGACTAAGTCTTGTTTCCAAAGGATTTTATGATGACCCCAAGCTATTTATGTTTGCTTTCATACCTGCTATCCTCCTAATGAGGTGGTATTTCAAATTAGAATACATCAAATCGGCAAAGGCACTTGTACTACTAATCGTTTTCACACTTATCCCATACTTCGTTTTCCTATATATGTCAGGATTCTTTAACCTAATTTCCAAATAGATATGAAATACTATATTATTGCAGGTGAGGTTTCAGGTGATTTGCATGCATCTTTCCTAATGAAGGGACTGAAAGCCAAGGATGAGGAAGCTGAATTTAGATTTTGGGGAGGCGACAATATGATAAAAGAGGGGGGAACCCTTGTTAAGCATATTAAAGACCTTAGTTTTATGGGCTTTGTTGAAGTAATTGCAAACCTAAGAACAATACTAAGAAACCTAAGCCTATGCAAGAAAGACATAATCAAATATAATCCAGATGCAGTAATATTTGTTGACTACCCAGGATTCAACCTCAGGATGGCAACATTCTGTCACCTCAAAGGCATAAAGACAATCTACTATATATCACCAAAGGTATGGGCATGGAAGAAGGGAAGAATTAAACTAATGAAGAAGGTCTTGACAAGGCTATACGTTATTTTCCCATTTGAGAAAGAGTTTTTCAAAAAGCACGACTTTGAAGTTGAATACTATGGCAACCCACTCTTAGACGAAATCCAGCACTATACCCAAACACAAGACAAGGAACTATTCCTAAAAGCAAATGACTTAGGTAAAAAACCCATAGTAGCACTATTACCAGGCTCAAGAGTACAAGAGATAAAAGCAATACTATCCCTCCAGATG
>JAGNRX010000021.1 GCA_017988355.1 Bacteroidales bacterium
GCTTTATAAAGAGCCTTATATTCTTCTTTAGTTGGCTTTTCTTCAGAAATATTTAAATTATTATCTACATCATGATATAGCTTCCAAAGTTTACGCATAAAACGAAAGACTCCTTCTATTCCCTTAATGTCCCATGGTTTGGATTGTTCCAAAGGTCCTAAGAACATTTCATAAAGACGAAGTGTGTCTGCACCATAACGTTCAATTAAATCGTCTGGGTTCTGCACATTATACAAGCTCTTAGACATTTTCTCAACCTCATAACCACAGTGGTATTCTCCATTTTCTAAGATAAACTCTGCACTTGCAAACTCTTCTCTCCAATCTTTAAATGCTTCAATATCTAATATATCGTTATTTACAATATTAATATCAACATGTATAGGATCAAACTCATATTCATTTCTCAAGTTATAGGATACAAACTTATTCGTTCCCTTAACTCTATAAACAAAATTAGAACGTCCTTGAATCATTCCTTGATTTATTAGCTTTTGATAAGGTTCATCCTTAGTGCAAAGTCCTAAATCGAATAGAAACTTAGTTATAAATCGAGAATAAAGCAAGTGTCCTGTTGCGTGCTCACTTCCTCCAATATATAAATCTACATTTTGCCAATATTCATTAGCCTCCTTAGAGAAATATTCCTCTTGGTTATTTGGATCCATATATCTTAGAGAATATGCATTTGAACCTGCAAATCCAGGCATAGTATTGGTATCTAATGGATATGTTTCACCGTTAATAGTATATGTCCAATCTTTTGCTCTTGCAATTGGTGGCTCTCCACTTTCTGTTGGCAAATAGACATCAATATTAGGTAGCTCTAAAGGAAGGTCTTTTTCTGAAATTGTATAAGGTATTCCGTTTTTATAGTATATAGGGAAAGGTTCTCCCCAATATCTTTGACGAGAGAATATTGCATCTCTTAGTCTATAATTAATTGTGCTGTATCCTATTTCTTTTTCCTTTACATATTCAATAACCTTGTTCATTGCTTCCTTAACTTCCAACCCTGTTATAAAACCAGAATTAATGCAGTGACCATTTTTTGAATCTTTTGTTTCAGTCCAAGAGCTTACATCTTCTTCTTTTTCACCAAGAGGAACAACAACTTGCTTAATTGGTAGATTGAAATGACGTGCAAAAGCAAAATCCCTTGAATCATGACCCGGAACTGCCATAATTGCACCTGTGCCATATCCTGCCAAAACATATTCAGAAACCCAAATAGGAATCCTCTCATTATTTAGAGGATTAATTGCATATGAGCCAGTAAAGGCTCCAGATATTTGCTTAACTTCTGATTGGCGTTCCCTTTCAGAACGAGTCTTAGTCCAAGCTATGTATTTTTCTACTTCTTCTTTGTTTTCTTCTTTGGTTAAGCCACCTATTAATTCGTGTTCAGGACAAAGAACCATATAAGTTACACCCCAAAGCGTATCTGGACGAGTTGTAAATACTTCTAATCTATCTCCATTTTCGCTTGTAAAATAAATACCTGCTCCTTCACTCTTACCTATCCAGTTCTTTTGTATTTCTTTTATAGAATCAGACCAGTCAAGTCTTTCTAATCCCTCAAGTAATCTATCAGCATAAGCAGTTATTCTTAAACTCCATTGACGCATAGACTTCTTTTCAACAGGATATCCTCCACGAACAGAAGCTCCATTAACTACTTCATCATTTGCCAAAACAGTACCTAATTTAGGACACCAGTTTACCATAGAATTAGAAATATAAGCCAAACGATAATTCATAAGAATATCAGATTTCTCTTTTTCTGTATAGTTTTTCCAATCCTCAGAAGAGAAGTCCATAGGTTTTGAACAAGAAACATTAAGAAGTTTTGCCTCACCTTTCTCAAATGCAGAAATAATCTCTTCTATTGGTCTTGCCTTATTGGTGTCGAAACAGTAATAGGAGTTAAATAATTGTATAAAACACCACTGAGTCCATTTGTAATACTTAGGGTCAGATGTTCTAATTTCTCTATCCCAAGCAAATGAAAGTCCAATATTATCTAATTGCTGGCGATATCTTTTAATATTTATTTCTGTGGTAATTGCAGGGTGTTGTCCTGTCTGTATTGCATATTGCTCAGCAGGAAGTCCATAAGCATCAAAACCCATTGGATGAAGAACATTAAACCCATTTAATCTCTTATAACGTGAGTATATATCAGATGCTATATAGCCAAGTGGATGACCAACATGAAGTCCTGCTCCCGAAGGATAAGGAAACATATCTAATACATAGTATTTTGGTTTTGAATAATCGATTTCAACAGAAAAAGTATTGTTTTCTTTCCAATAAGCCTGCCATTTAGGCTCAACCTCCTTAAAATTATAGTCCATAGAAACACATCTTATTTTATTACAAGATGCAAATATACGATATAATTCTCTAATTTAATATTTGGAAAATCAATTTATCTTAAAACTTCCACAGAGCTAGTCACATCAATAGTTTTGTCGTGTCTTGTCCCTTTAAATCTATAGAAATAGGTACCACTTGGAGATTTTGTCAATTCAGGATCCCAAAAGTCAATCTTACTCTTAATATTAGTTTTCCTATAAATAATTTTACCCTGACGATTAAAAACAACTAGCTCATTTTCAGGAAAAGCATCTTGTTCAACCAAATTGTTTAAAGTAAATATATCATTAACTCCATCGCCATTAGGAGTAACCACATTAGGGAATAAAACATTATCAACCTGCAAGTCAAGATAAATTATACTATCACAACCAAGTTCAGTTTGAAGTTTTTGTTCATAAATTCCTGTTTCTTTTTCATTGAAACCATGTTGATTGTAAGTGTTTCCCTTATAAATATCCGCTCTAATAGTATCAGAATAGACTGGATTTGCATGAATATAGTAAGTCAAGATGCTATCGCAACCATATTCCGTTTGGAGGGATCTAATGTATGTTCCTGAGCTGTCGATTGTAAATTCAAAAAAATCTTCATACATACATAAAGTGTCGAAAATTGTCTCAGAATAAGGCCTGTGAACAGAAAGCTTTAATAAGGTTATACTATCACAACCATAAATAGAAGTGTCGTTCTTAATATAAATACCTGCATCAGATTCGTTAAAACCATTCTCATTATAATTATCGCCAAAGCAAATATCAGCATAAATAGTATCTAAATAAGTAGGATTGACAACTAAATATAATAATGTAATGCTATCTTGCCCTAAATAATTTGTATCATTATGAAAATAAACCCCTGTCGTATTCTCATTAAAACCATATTGGTTAAAGTTCTCTCCATTACATATATTAGCCCTTATTGTGTCAGAGTCAAACAAATTAACACCATAAGCATTAATGTTTGAAACAATGGTAAAGAATAGGAATAATACCCCGAAATATCTTTTCATACCTAAATCTAATTATAGTGCAAAGTTATAAAAAAAACTCTATTCTACCTTATATACTTAATTATTAAAACAAAGTTATCGTATTTATTATTGTTTAATTTGATAGACTTTGAACGTTTTTATTCAAATCTTATTATCTGATAAATGAATCACTGATTCAGCAAATTAGTTCTTTGATCTAAAAAATTCTTTCTTTGATTCAGGAAATTCTTTCTTTGATTCATTTTATTAGTTCTTTGATTCATTTTAATGGGAAAGCGAATTGTTTTAACCCTATTATCCTTAGGTGGTTTTCTCTTTTATCTTAGAGAAAAATAAATAGTTAGTTTTTTATCTTATGGGAATGAAAAATAAAGAGATTGGAAATGAAATATAGATCCTAAAAGAATAGGAATAGTTTTATTTTAGGATTAGCTCAACTATGTTTTCAACATGTTGAGTGTGTGGGAACATATCCACTGGTTGTATTCTTCCAACTGAGTATTTTTCTGAAAGAAGCTCCACATCTCTTGCTTGGGTTGCAGGGTTGCAACTAATATATACTATTTTCTTTGCTTCAATTTCAAGCAATTGGTCAATAACTGATTTTGCCATACCAGCTCTTGGAGGGTCAGTGATAATTAAATCTGGCTTACCATTCTTTTCAACAAAGTCTTGGTTAAGAACCTTTGCCATATCACCAGCATAGAAAACCGTATTATCTAAACTATTCTCCCTTGAATTAACCTTTGCATCTTGAATTGCTTCATCTATATATTCAATCCCTACAACTTTCTTTGCGTAAGGAGCAACGAAATTAGCAATTGTTCCTGTTCCTGTGTAGAGGTCATAAACAATTTGGTTTTCGTTTATATCTGCAAATTCAACTGCATTGGAATATAAAACAAAGGCTTGCTCGGAGTTGGTTTGATAGAAAGATTTTGGTCCTATCTTGAATTTTAAGGTTTCTCTGTCTCCCCTAAATGAAGGCATATATTCAATAATATGATCTTTTCCCTTGTGACATATAATGTCTTGGTCAAAAAGAGTATCGTTGAACTTTTGATTTATAGCATACATTAGGGATGTAATGTCGGGAAACTCATTTGCAATGGCGTCAAGCATTGGGAATATTTCATCAGATTCTTCTGCAAAAACAACAATTAACATAAGCTCATCCTTGAAAGTTGAGCGAATAACGATGTTTCTAAGTAAACCATAATGTTTTCTTATGTCGTAATAGCTAAGATTATGTTTATCGGAATAATCCTTAATGAAATTACGGATAAGGTTAGAAGGCTCTCTTTGAAGTGCACAATAATCAATGTCGAGCACCTTATCAAAAAATCCAGCTACGTGAAAGCCAAAACCTCTTGGAGAGGAATCCTTTTCAAGTGTCTGAATATCTTGATCAGTTAGCCAACGTTTGGTTGAGAAAGTGTATTCTAATTTATTACGATAAAAGAATTCGTTTTCTGAACCAATAATTTTACTTGCTTTAGAACAATCAATATGACCAATTCTTTGAAGAGCATCAATTACTTGTTTGTTCTTGTAGAAAAGTTGGTCTTCATATTTCATTGTCTGCCACTTACAACCACCACATAATCCAAAGTGAGGGCATTTAGCCTCAACTCTCTTATCGGAAAGTTTGTGGAAATTGATTGCTTTTGCCTGAGCAAAGCTTTTTTTCTTTTTAACTATTTGCACATCAACAATATCTCCAGGCACAACAAAAGGAATAAAGATAACAAGTTCGTTATGTTTAGCAACAGAAGTACCTTCGCTTGATGCGTCTATTACTTCCAAGTTTTCTAAAATCTCTTGTTTTCTTTCTTTCTTTACTTTCATTTACCAGAAATAATCATTGAATGAAATAAAAAAGAAGCATTGATTGATTTTTCATATAAACAATGCTCCTTATTATTATCTCTAATTAAAAGAATAAATTCTATTTTTCGTCAGAAACAGATAGACTTTTTCTTCCATTACGACGGCGGTTAGCTAAAATCCTACGACCATTAGCTGTAGACATTCTTTCTCTGAATCCGTGCTTATTTAATCTTTTTCTGCGTGAAGGTTGGTACGTTCTTTTCATCTTATTTTCATTTTTTCAGAGTGCAAAAGTACGCTATTTATTTTTAATAACAAATATATTAGCATAATTTTTATTTTCTTGCTTTCTTTTTGAGCATTTAGAAAGATTAATTTATATTTGCAAATTCAAATTCGTATTAATATTAAAAGAAGGAAACTCTAAACGATAATTATGGATACAGCTTTTATAAATAAATTAATGACAATTAGTGATGAGGATTATGATGGACAAATACATCTTTCTTTATCTCGAACAATTGAAAAGTATCCCTATTTTTCTTTACTTTATTATTACTATGCAAAGGGTTCCAAAAATCTTTCTATTAATTTTCTCCAAAACCTTGCTCTTGCCTCTGCTTATTCACCTGATAGGAAGCGTTTAAAAGAGTTTTTAGAGACTAAGACTACCTTTCCTTATACTACAGATAATGCTCAACCATCCAATATGGATAAGATTAATGCTAAGATTGAGGAATTGAAAAAGCTTTATTCTAACGATCTACCTAAGCTTCAAAAGAAAGAAGAGAGTCACGATATAATTAAAGAGATTGACTCATATATTGAAACAGAACTTTCATCCAACCCAACAAAAGAAGAGTTGATTGAGAGGTTTTTGAAAATTGAAAACCCAAAGGTAAATAGTTTAGAGAAGGCAAAAGATAGTTCTAGTATTAATGAACAAGTGTCTGAAAACATTGTTGATGAACTTGAAATTGTGACAGAAACAATGGCTAAAGTGTATATGAAACAAGGTCGCAACGATAAGGCTATTAAAATTTATAAACAATTAATTTTGGCTAATCCAGAAAAAAGTATTTACTTTGCAACTCAAATTAAAAATTTAGAAGAAAAAAATAAGTAAAAACAAAGACATTATGTTCGTAGTTATTTCAGTTTTAATACTAATTGTATGTTTGTTCTTAGCTTTAATAGTATTAGTTCAAAACAGTAAAGGAGGAGGTTTGGCAGCAAATTTCCAATCTCAAAGTCAAATAATGGGAGTTAGAAAAACAGCTGACTTTCTTGAAAAAGCATCTTGGGGTCTTGCTGTTGTGCTATTAGTACTTTGCCTTGCAGCATCAGCATTTATGCCTGGTAGAAATTTAGGTGGCAATACAGGAACAGAGTTGAACCCAGATGCGGTTAAAACATCTAAGCCAGCTCCAACACCTGCTCCCGTTCCAAACCAAGCACCAGCACCGATACAATAAATTAATAATTTATTTTTTCATAATTTGGTTTTTAAAAGAGTCATCAATGTATTTGATGGCTCTTTTTTCGTGTCATTAAATTTGACTTGCTTTCTGACGTTTTGTCATATTGCCTAAGTAGAAATTACTATGGCACATTTTTTTGTAATACACATATCGAGACAATTTAATGGAACAATAGAAAATAAATAATTAATAACTTAAAAATATAAAGAATTATGGAAATTAATGTAAAACCTTTAGCTGATAGAGTGTTGGTTAAACCAGCACAAGTAGAAACAAAGACAGCAGCAGGAATAATTATACCTGACACTGCAAAAGAAAAACCTGTAAGAGGAGAAGTTGTTGCAATTGGTAAAGGAACCAAAGATGAAGCAATGACTGTGAAAGTTGGAGATTTAGTTCTTTACGGCAAATACTCAGGAACAGAAATAAGCATTGAAGGAGAAGATTATTTGATTATGAGAGAAAGCGATATTTACGCTATACTTTAATCTAAAACGAGAATAATTTATTAACATAAAAACATAAAATGATATGGCAAAAGATATTTTATATAATGTAGAGGCTCGTGAACAATTACGTTTAGGAGTTAATGCTTTGGCAAATGCAGTAAAAGTAACCCTAGGGCCTAAGGGAAGAAACGTTTTAATTGAAAAGAAATTTGGAGCTCCACATATTACAAAAGACGGAGTAACTGTTGCAAAAGAAATTGAATTAGTTGATCCAATACAAAACATGGGAGCTCAACTTGTTAAAGAAGTTGCATCAAAAACAGCTGACCAAGCAGGAGACGGAACAACAACAGCAACAGTTCTTGCACAAGCAATTGTTAATGCAGGAATAAAGAATGTTACAGCAGGTGCGAATCCAATGGACTTAAAGCGTGGGATTGACAAAGCAGTAAGGGTTGTTATTGAAGATTTAAAGAAACAATCACGTTCAATTGGCGATGCAAAAGAAAAGATAGAACAAGTTGCAACAGTTTCAGCTAATAATGATTCTTTCATAGGTAAGAAAATTGCAGAGGCAATGGATAGAGTGAAGAAAGAAGGTGTTATTACTATTGAGGAAGCAAAAGGTGTTGAAACAGAAGTTAAGATTGTAGAAGGAATGCAATTCGATAGAGGATACCTTTCTCCATACTTCGTTACTGACACCGAAAAAATGGAAGTTGTTTACGAAAATCCATTTATCTTAATATATGACAAGAAGATTTCTAATATGAAGGAGTTCCTTCCTGTTCTTGAAAAAGTTGTTCAAACAGGTCGTCCTTTACTAATAATAGCAGAAGACTTAGACGGAGAAGCAATAGCAACATTAATTGTTAACCGTTTGAGAGGAAACTTAAAGATTGTTGCAGTTAAGGCTCCAGGATTTGGTGATAGAAGAAAAGAAATGCTTGAAGACATTGCAATCTTAACAGGTGGAGTTGTTATATCAGAAGAAAAAGGATATAAATTAGAAGATGCATCACTTGAAATGTTAGGCTCTGCAGATAAGATTACAATTGACAAAGACAATACTACAATTGTGTCAGGTCATGGTGAAAAGCCAATGATTACTGCAAGAGTTAGTCAAATAAAATCTCAAATTGAAAAAACAACATCAGACTATGATAGAGAAAAACTTCAAGAACGCTTAGCTAAATTGGCAGGTGGAGTTGCAGTTATTTATGTTGGAGCAGCATCAGAGGTTGAGATGAAAGAAAAGAAAGACCGTTTTGATGACGCATTACACGCAACAAGAGCTGCAATTGAAGAAGGAATTATTCCTGGCGGAGGAGTTGGATACCTTAGAGCAATTCAATCTTTAGATGGCTTAGAAGGAGATAATGAAGATGAAAAGACAGGAATTCAAATCGTTCGTCGTGCTTTAGAAGAACCTCTTCGTCAAATTGTTGAAAATGCTGGCTTAGAAGGAAGTGTTATCGTTAATAAAGTGAAAGAACTAAAAGGCGATAATGGTTTCAATGCAAGAACAGAAGTATATGAAGACTTACATAAATCAGGAGTAATTGACCCTACAAAGGTTTCTCGTATTGCTCTTGAAAATGCAGCTTCAATTGCAAGTATGATTCTAACCACAGAATGCGTATTATCAGAAATTAAAGAAGAAATTCCTCAAATGCCACAATCACCAGGAATGGGTGGAATGGGCGGAATGTACTAATAAATAATTTTCTCAATTCATTAGCCTCCCAAGAAAAGGGAGGCTTTTTTTATTTTAAATAAAGAAAAAGTAATACCTTTGCACAATAGGAAAATAAATAAACAATAAAAATTTCATACGATATGATACAAAGAATCCAAACACTATGGTTAGCATTTATTATACTAATAACAGCTGCAACATTCTTCTTTCCAATTGTTGATTTTAGCTTCGATTTCAAATCAATGAATACAATTCAACATTACGGATTACTTCAACCAGAGTCAAGTCCAAATAGTCATCAGTTTATCCAAACAACACCAGCTTGGAGCTTAATATTTATGCAAGTTGGCGTGGCTCTTATTGCATTAATTGCAATATTCCTATTTAAGAACCGTCAATTGCAAGTGAAACTTGTTGCAAGTGGACTTTTACTTGTAACCTTATATGTAGCCTTCCTATTATTTATCAAAATAGATGGGTTAGAAGGTCAAATTACTCAATTGTATTCAACACCAACAGTAATTTATAATAAAATATCTATATCCTTCCCAATCCTTCAACTTCTACTTTTCATTTTAGCACAAAGAGCAATAAGAAAAGATGATAGACTTGTTCGTTCGTCTGATAGATTAAGATAGGAAATTAGAAAGTATAGCATTTGGTTTTGTGAGGAATCTTGGCTGTGATTATTAGTCCAAAGAATTGATACCAATCTTTAGTTGCAGGATTTCCTCGCATAGAACCTGCAGGATTAGATACTCCTTCCAGAACTTCATTTGTCCTATCAGAGGCTGCATAACCCTGTTCTCCACTCCAGTTAAGTAGGGTATATCTATCAACATAATCTTTGCTAACATCATCAATATAGTCAGTAAATGTCTTCCTTAGACCCCATTCAAAGCCAATAGAAATAAACTTATTTACACTAAACTTTAGTCCAAGCCCAAATGGGATAGAAATTTGGGTAAGAGAATAAGGAGAGTCAAACCCTTCGATTCCCTGTCCTTCTGTTGCAAGAGGTTGTAGCTCCACCCATTCTATAATATTAGTAACTCTGTTTTCCATCAAGGCTTTTGGGTTCATAAAAAACACGCCAACACCTGCAAATATATAAGGCGTTAATCTATGTTTCCTACTTCCTATCTGGTAATCAAAAAAGTTAAACTCACAGATTGCAGATATTTCATTGATTTTTGATTCAAAACTAAGGTTTCTTATATTTTCAAAATCCGCATCGTATGCTGCAACAGTGCCAAAAAGAAAATTTCCTCTAATAGCCCAACGTGGATTAAAATTATATCTATATATTCCGCCCACCATTAGTTTTGTCTTGTAGAAATTATACTTAGGGTTGAGATCTCCAATATAATTCCCCCCTCCAACAATGATTCCAAAATCAGACTTCTCAATAAATTGTGCATTTGCACCATATGAAACTATGCTTAGTAGGGCAATAATTATATATTTCTTCATTTTGTTTTTCTTATTTAATGCAAAAGTAGTAAAATTAATTCAAAACTAAATGCTATGAGTGCTTCTCATATTCCAAAACTTCTAAATCCTTTGGCTTAGAGTCCTCAACATTAAATCTAATCATAGTGCAAACGTTGTGAAACCCATATTTGCCAGCTGCACCTGGGTTCATATGAAGTAGGTTTAGGTCGTGGTCAAAAATAACTTTAAGTATATGACTATGACCAGATATAAAAATATTTGGTTTCTCTGTTTTAAGCAATTCCTTAATCCCCTTTTCATATCGTTTTGGATATCCACCAATATGAGTCATCATTATTTTCACGCCCTCAAGCTCAAATGTTTCAACCCTTTTTATTTGGGAGTAAATCTCGTAGCCATCAACATTTCCATAAACAGCAATTGTTGGCTTGAAATGTTTTAATTCTTCTAAGACATCAGTAGAGCCAATGTCGCCAGCATGCAATATAATATCCACATCCTTAAAGAAGGTATAAACCTGTTTAGGCACCATGCCATGAGTGTCGGAGAGAAGTCCAATTCTTTTCATTATCAAAATATAATTCTAATTAAGACTTGCAAAGTAAAGCATAATATTTAATTTTCTTCATATTAATAATCTATAATCAAGAAAGAAATTTCTATCTCTTTGATTAATTTCACTAAGATGTACATCTAAAATTGCTAAGTTGTACATCA
>JAGNRX010000181.1 GCA_017988355.1 Bacteroidales bacterium
GTTTCAATGGCGCTTGCTCAAAGGAAGGTTGAACAAGCAGTAAATGAAGGTGCAGAGTATATCGTTAGCACCGACCAGTCCTGCCTTTTACATCTTCAAACCTATATAGACAAGCATAAAATCAATATAAAAACAATACATATTGTTGACTTACTATCACAGGTTGAGGAGAATATATTTGAAAATGAATAAGAAAATAAGACAAGATAATAAGACAAAGCCTGTGAATAAAGAAAAACAAGTATATTCTTGGGGAGACGCACGTCCATATAATTCATATTCAAACTATTTTAAAAAGGAATTTGGACAAAGAGTTCAAAAGCTTTCAATTGATGCTGGCTTTACTTGTCCTAATAGAGATGGAAAACTCGGCTATGGAGGTTGCACTTTTTGTGATAATAATGCCTTTAACCCATCGTATTGTGAGCCATCTAAGTCCATAACTCAGCAGATTGATGAAGGAATTGAGTTCCATAGGTGGCGATATGATAAGGTTAGTAAGTATTTGGCTTATTTCCAACCTCATTCCAATACGTATTCAGATATAGAAACCCTGAGAAAACTCTACCAGGAGGCATTAAACCACCCTAATATTATAGGATTGGTTATTGGGACTAGACCTGACTGCGTGGATTGTGAGAAACTTGACTATATTGCAGAGCTATCAAAGGAATATTATATAATGTTGGAGTTCGGAATAGAGAGTTGCCACGATAAGACACTTGAAAGAATAAATAGAGGACATACGTTTGCTCAGACCAAATGGGCAATACAAGAGAGCGTTAAGAGGGGAATCAAGACAGGAGGTCATCTAATCTTTGGCTTACCTTCTGAAACAAAGGCAGAGATGCTTGAAGAGGCTGATATATTATCTAACCTTGGACTAACGTCTGTAAAGTTTCATCAGTTGCAACTATTTAAAAATACTGCAATACTTGAAGACTACGAAAAAAACCCAGAGGATTTCAACCTATTTCCTTTTGAAGAGTATAAGGAGTTTATAATAGACTTCTTAGAAAGGTTGAATCCAGAGCTAGTTATTGAGAGGTTTGCAGGAGAAGTTCCACCACGCTTTAGAGCAAATGAAGGTTGGGGCAATATAAGAAATGAAGAAGTTGTGTCTAAGATAGAACAACGAATGATAGAAAGAAACACATATCAAGGAAGGTTATACATATGAAAGAGTCATTATTAGGAAAAACGTTAGAAGAATTACAAGGAGTTTGTGCAGAGTTGAAGCTACCTAAGTTCACAGCCAAACAAATTGCAGATTGGATTTATAAAAAAGGAGTTGCAGACATAGACTCTATGAGTAATTTATCCCTAAAAGCAAGAGAGGTTATATCAGAAAAATATACCGTTGGTTTAATTAAACCCCTTGAAGAGGTCAGTTCAGAGGACGGAACCTATAAGTACTTATATAAATATGAGCAAGATACATTTGTAGAGACCGTAATGATACCTGATAAGAAAAGAGTTACAATATGCGTTTCAACACAGGCAGGTTGCAAGATGGGATGTAAGTTTTGTGCAACAGGAGAACAAGGCTACATAAGGAACCTAAGTGCAGGCGAAATAATTAATTTTGTACGTTCACTTCCTGACTTTGAAGACCTAAGTAATATTGTTTATATGGGGATGGGTGAGCCATTTGATAACTATAAAGAAGTCGTAAAGAGTATAGAAATCCTAACCTCCGACTGGGGATTTGCAATGAGCCCACGAAGAATAACTGTTTCCACATCAGGAATAATTCCTCAAATGATAGACTTTATCTACGAAACACAGTGCCATTTAGCTGTTTCCATGCACAATCCTTTTCATGAAGAAAGGTTAAACATAATGCCAATTGAGAAGAAATACCCCATAGAAGACGTCTGTGATGAGATTAGAAAACACAATTGGTATGGACAAAGACGCGTAACCTTTGAATATATAGTCTTCAAAGGCAAGAATGACACATACGAACACGCAAAAGAAATATCCTATCTCCTAAGAGGCATAGAAACAAGAGTAAATCTAATCCGCTACCATTCAACACCTGAGTACGACGTTGAGGGAGCAAATGATGAAGAAATGAGGCGATTCCAAGAAGAACTCGAACGCTTCGGACTAACAACCACCATCCGCGCATCAAGAGGAGAAGATATCCTAGCCGCTTGTGGATTACTTTCAACCAAGAAGATATCGGAAGAGAGGGAATAAAAGAAGAAATTCATAAAGAAAAACGACAGCGAATACATATACTATTCGCTGTTTTTTTATGATTTGATTTGAGAAATCTTACAAGAAGATATTAAAACCTAATTCCAGCATATCAACTCTGAAATTATTAGATCTGATAGTCCCATGGTCAGTGTGTAAGTTATAAGTATCTAAGAAAGTAAAACAATACGTTAATAAGACTTGCATCTTCCTTTTAGTATTTATTTCAAGTCCAGTCCTTAACAATGCTTGAGGGATAATCATATCATCTACATTCAATCTCCCAGTTTCATAGAACGTATAGCCTGTTAAATGAGAAAGTCCATAATCACTATTATCATCAAAAGTAAAATTCATTCTGTCGTAAGCATTAAAAATCAACCCAAGACCTAATGATGTTATAAGATTCACCTTATCATCGATTTGTAAACGATAGTTAATAAATGCTGGAACAGAGATTTGAGGGAATGAAACACTAGCTCTCCGCTCAATAGTTGGAGGCATACTTTTCCATAATGACTTATCTTTAAATTCAATATATTGGTAAATAAATGTAGGTTGCAATGAAAAAGAAAAATATTCTGAAAAAATATAATCATATTGAATAGATGCCGTAATCACAAAAGCATTAGTTACAATAAAATTAGGACTGTTAAAATCAGAAGCAGAAGAAACATTAGATGCAATAGGGAAGGTACTCCATCCTATACCTATTCCAAAATTATGTTTTTTCATCTTCTTTTCTACATTAAATTCATTAGTTTGTGCAGATAAACTAAGACTGAAAAAAATAATTGAAAGAAAAACTAAAACTCTTAATTTCATAATAAAAATATGAGGTAAATTGTACTGCAAATATAATAGTTTTTTTACCAATCTATTAGGATGTTTTATTTTATTCTTCACATTTTCTATACTCATATCTATTCTTTTCTGTAATTTTGTTGAAATAAAAAAAGTGATATTGATATATTAATATTAGATGAAATGAATGAAATAGATGAAATTAATAAGAGGTTAGCTCCTTTTAGGCGTGAAACTCGGGTGGTAATGGTTGGGAATGTGGCTATTGGGGGAAGGAATCCTGTTAGTATTCAATCAATGACTAATACCGATACTATGGATACGGAACTTACTTGTGACCAGGTTGTGAGGTTGGTTGAGGAAGGTTGTGAGCTGGTTCGTATAACTGCGCCTGATGTGGCTGCGGCTTATAATTTGGAAAACATTAAGACAGAACTTGAAAAGAGGAATTGTTTTGTGCCACTTATTGCAGATATTCATTTTAATCCTAAGGCTGCAGAGGTTGCGGCTTCAATTGTGAGTAAGGTTAGGATAAATCCTGGTAACTATACTGATAGGAAT
>JAGNRX010000182.1 GCA_017988355.1 Bacteroidales bacterium
GTTCTTGCCTGATGTTTCTACTTTTTCAGCATTAGCAAGATTTTTAACCACATCGTAGAAGTAGTTTGTAAGTTCTAAGATTCCCTCACAATCTATGAGGTCTGCATCATCCTCTGGCTTATGATAGGGAGACTTAATACCTGTTGTAACATGGAAGGCTGGTATGTTTTTATATAGGAAAGGTAAGTGGTCTGAACCAGTAAATATGCTCCTACTAAAATCCTTAAACTTAATAGCTTTATCTCCATCTAAGTTTAGTTTATTGAAATACTGATAAGGATTATCTAAAAGACCAATACCTGATATAGTTAGTTTCTTCGATTGCTTTAACCAACCCACCATATCAAGGCTCATCATTAGCTTAGTGTTTTTAGCAATAATTACATCATTATATCTATCCTCACTATTAGCAAAATAAGTGGAACCATTAAGTCCTGTTTCCTCAGAATCGAAAGCAATAATTACAATACTCCTTTTGAAATCGCCTTTGTTCTTAGCTATCATCCTACCTAATTCCAAAACCAAAGAAGTGCCCGATGCATTATCATCAGCACCATTATAAACTATTGTATCTATTGAACCTGATTTTGTTTTTGTCTTATAACCTAAGTGATCATAGTGAGCACCCATAATAATAAACTCATTCTTTAATATAGGGTCGCTCCCCTGGATTACAGCGTAGATATTCTTTTCTGTACTATTAATTTTTATGCTTTGGTATTTGGGTTTCATACCATTTTCTTCAAAACGAGAGAATATATACTTACCAGCCTTATCTCCGTATATTGTTCCTGCACTCCTGCCCATTAGGGAATCAGAAGCCAAGACAAAGACATCTTGTTTTATTCTATTAAGGGCTGTTTGAGAAAAGACCATAGAAGATGGTATAATCATAAAGCTAATTAGTGCTGTGAGTACAATCTTTCTGAAATTCATATTTTTGTAATTTGTCATTTTATTATCTTCCCCAAGTTTCCCTATCCAAACTCCTATATCCAATAGCCTCTGCTAAGTGGTTATTTTCTATTTTCTCACTACCTTCAAGGTCGGCAATTGTTCTTGAAACCTTTAATATCCTATCGTAAGCCCTTGCTGAAAGACCAAGCATTTCCATTGCACGTTTCAATAAGTTCATTCCGCTTTCATCAATCTTACAATACTTCTTTTGCATCTTTGTAGTCATTTGAGCATTGCAGTGAATATATTCAAAGTCTTTAAACCTCTCTTCTTGAATTTTCCTTGCCCTAAGCACTCTTTCCCTAATAATATGCGAAGGCTCGCCATCTCTCATTGCCGAAAGGTCTTTGAAAGGAACAGGAACAACTTCAATTTGTATATCAATTCTATCTAATAAAGGACCAGATATCTTATTCAAATACTTAGATACTGTTCCTGATTGGCAGGTGCAAGTTGCTGTTGGGTGATTATAGTAACCACAAGGACAGGGGTTCATTGCCGCAACAAGCATAAAACTTGCAGGATAACGAACAGACATCTTAGACCTTGAAATAGTTATCTCTCTTTCCTCCATTGGCTGACGCAAGACCTCCAATACATTTCTCTTAAACTCAGGTAATTCATCCAAAAATAATACTCCATTATGCGATAGAGATATTTCACCAGGTTGAGGATTGGCTCCCCCTCCAACAAGTGCAACATCGGAAATTGTATGGTGAGGATTTCTGAATGGACGGACAGAAACTAAGGGTGTATTCTTCGACATCTTGCCTGCAACGGAGTGAATCTTTGTTGTTTCAAGCGATTCGTCTAAGGAAAGTGGCGGAAGTATTGAAGGTAACCTCTTTGCTAACATTGTTTTTCCACTTCCAGGAGGTCCAATAAGTATTACATTATGACTGCCAGCTGCAGCAATCTCCATCCCTCTCTTAACATTCTCTTGACCCCTTACGTCTGTGAAATCAAATTCATATTCCTCTAAGCCCTTTCTAAAAGCTTCTTCACAATCAACCTCAATAGGCGTTAAGTCCTTTGTTCCATTAAAGAAACTTATAACCTCTAATATATTATCAACCCCATAAACATCAATTCCCTTAACAATTGCAGCCTCTTGAGCATTTGCACTAGGTAGTATAAAGCCCTTAAACCCTTGTGCTTTTGCCTCTAAGGCTATTGGTAATGCACCCTTTATTGGTTGAAGGCTACCATCCAAAGATAGTTCTCCCATAATCAAATACTCCGATATGTTCTCCGCAATGGTTTGTTCGGATGCAATCAAAATACCCATAGCAATTGAAAGGTCATAAGCAGAACCTTCCTTCCTAATGTCGGCAGGAGCCATATTAATTATTATCTTTTTACCAGGAATCTTATATCCGAAACATTGCAGAGAAGAAGAAACTCTTTGATAGCTTTCTTTCACAGCATTGTCAGGCAGACCAACAAGGAAGAAACCCACCCCTTGATCAACTGAAACTTCAACGCAAACTGTTGTTGCAGTTATTCCACTAATTGCACTTCCAAAAACTTTAACTAGCATCTTTATTTAGGTTTTTAACCACCTCTTCCAAAATCTTATTAAAATTATTTGGGTCAGAGGTGTAGTATTTAACACTCTTATTATACTTTTCTTTTTTAATCTTATGCTTTTTCAATACCTCTTCATTATAGGTCTTTTGTCTTAGATTTCTAATCTCTATTGAGGTGTCGGCTTTTGAGTTAACTAAGGCTTGTGATTTCTGAATATCAGTCAGAACTTCAATAAAGACTTTCTCTTCCAATACATCTTTACTTTGAGAAGTGTTTTTGGAACAAGAAACAAGAAGGATAAGAGATATAATTATATACAGTTTTTTCATTAGACAAAAGTACAAATTATTTTTATCAATTCGTTTACTACGTGTTATTTTAGTAAATTTGCACCCTCGTAAGAAAAATAGAATTAAATTATAATAATATATATGGCTTTAAAATGTGGTATTGTTGGTCTTCCTAATGTAGGTAAATCAACTCTGTTTAACTGTTTATCAAGTGCTAAGGCACAGTCGGCAAATTTCCCTTTCTGTACAATAGAACCTAATATAGGAGTAACAACCGTTCCAGATGAAAGACTAAATGCACTTGCAGAATTGGTTAAACCTCAGAGAATTCTTCCAACAACAGTAGAAATTGTTGATATTGCAGGCTTGGTAAAAGGAGCATCAAAAGGGGAGGGTTTAGGTAATAAGTTCTTAGGTAATATCCGTGAATGTGATGCAATACTCCATGTGCTTCGTTGCTTTGATGACGATAATATTGTTCATGTTGAAGAGGGCATCAATCCAATAAGAGATAAGGAAATCATAGATACAGAGCTTCAAATCAAAGACCTTGACACAATTGAAACAAGACTTCAAAAAACAGAAAAGCAAGCAAAGACAAGTGGAGACAGAGATGCAAAGGTGCTTTTGGAAGTAATGAAGAAATACCGTGATGTATTGGTTCAAGGACGAAATGCAAGAGAAGTAGTTTTTGAAACAAAAGAGGATATAAAGGCAGCTAAGGAACTATACCTCTTAACCACAAAACCAGTACTCTATGTTTGCAATGTTGATG
>JAGNRX010000183.1 GCA_017988355.1 Bacteroidales bacterium
ATATAAGGCAAGTATGTTGTTTGAACTTGCAAATGCATACTTAGTTCTCGAACAAAATGAGAAAGCACTTCAAACCTATACCAAGGTTGCACAAGACCATCCACAATCAATACACGCCAAAACTGCAATTAGCAAGATTGGAATGCTTTATTATAAGGATGGAAAAGATGAATTAGCCCTTAAAACCCTTGATAAATTAGTTAAGTCCTATCCAAAAACTGAAGAATCTCAGTCAGGAATAAAGAGTATAAGAACAATTTATGTTAGTCAAAACAAGGTTGAAGAGTTTTCAGAATACATAAAAACAATACCTGATGCCAACTTCACAGTTAACGAAGAGGACTCAATTACCTTTGAGGCAGCTGAAAACTTATATATGAGTGGGGAATGCAAGAAATCAATTAAAGGATTTAGAGATTACTTGAAGAAGTTCCCTGTTGGATTCTTCTCAGTTAATGCAAATTACTATTTAGCAGATTGCTTAATGAAAGAAAACAAAAAAGACAGCGCATTAATATCTTATATGTTTATTTGTTCAGCTCCAAAGAATATGTTTACTGAGAATTCACTACTAAATGCAGCAAACATAAGCTATGAAACAAAAGATTATAAGCAAGCAAATGATTTATATAAGAGATTACAAAAAGAAACCGAAGTAAATAATCACAAAGCCTTAGCAGAGGTTGGAATAATGAGAACAGATTTCTATTTATCACAATTCGAGGCTTCACTTTTGTCTGCTCAAAAAGTGCTTTCAAATGCAAAGAACACCAGCTCAACAAATGATGAGGCTAATTATATAATTGCAAAAAGCTACTATTCAACTAAAGATACAGTGAATGCTCTTAAAGAATTCACTAAGCTAAAGAAGTCTAAGAATGGAGATTATTCGGGTGAGGCTAACTATGTTTTTGCAGAAAACGCCTTCAATAATCAAAAAAATGCAGAGGCAGAAAAGCTAATCTTAGCCATTTCAGCAAACCCAACAAGTGAGTATTGGTTAGCAAAATCAATTATTCTTTTGGGTGATATCTATGTTAAGAAAAACAAGAATATGATAGCTAAGCAAACCTACCAAAGTATTGTTGAGAACTATGACGGGCAGGAACTTGTGGATATTGCAAAAGCTAAGATTAAAGAGATTGAGAATGCAGAAAATGCACTTAAAGAAAAGACTCAGATAAAAGCTCAACAAACAAAGCAAGAGGTTGATGAAATCATTATTGATGGAGGCAGCTCAAACAGTAAACCATTACCCCAGGCTAATTAAACTCAATAATAATACTAAAATATATTTTGAATATGAAAATTATAAATAGAATAGAATTATTTGTATTTGTATCGCTGATGAGCCTTGGACTAATGGCTCAAACTCCAATAAAAGATACTACCCAAAGAGATATAAGACAGAACTTAAATGAGAGTGTTATTATTTCAACCCAGTTCGATCCTGTGGTGAATGAGGCAATGAAAATTTCAGATAACCCAAGCATTTTCGACACAAGCTTTGCCATACCTGAACTTAAGTATGAAATAATGAATAACGTATTCCCTACAAGATATACTGTCGAAGAAATTAAGGCTGCAAAGGTTAAGGGAGAGCCAATTTCTATGCTATATAATGGAAACATTAAGGCGGGAATAGGAACCTATCTAACACCGTATTTTGAGGGTCTTTACTCTGAAACAAGGAATAAATCATTCCTTTATGCTATTCATGCAAGACATTATTCTTCACACTGGTCAATAAAGGACTATGCAAAGAACCATTTCGCTGATAATGATATTAATATTTATGGAAAAAAGATTTGGAATAAGTTCTTTGTGGATGCAAAAGCATATTATAACAATTCCATAAACTACTATTACGGATTCAATAATGACAGTTTAAACCTTTCTAATTCGGACTTTAGAACCACTTGGCATAACGTTGGATTTAAAGCAAACTATGAAAGCTTATTCCGTAATGAAGATGCACTTAATCATAAGTTAAGCTTTGGAATTGAAGACCTTTTTGGAAAGTGGGGAACAAATGAACTAAGTCTTAGGCTTGATGCAGAGGCTTCCAAGAGATTTGAATTATTTGATAATGACAAACAACTACTGGGTTTAAAATTATCTTACCTAAACTCTTTAAACAAGTTTGATGCTTCAATATTGAATTCTCCTCCTTACTTCACAAGCGTTATTCCATTGGATCTTATTGCCAATCCTTCAAGAACACATAATACTGGACTTCTTAGCGTTAAACCTTATTTTGACTTTAAGATTAATAAATTTCAACTTCATACCGCTGTTGACTTCGTTGGTGAATTTGGACAAGAATCCGATTTCTACGTTTACCCAACAGCAGTTATTTACTTCCCACTTATTCCTAAGAAGATATTCTTTGAAGGAGGCTTAAGAGGAAACATAGAAAGAGTTTCCCTAAACACAATGAGGATAGAGAACCCTTATATTAGTCCATATCTAAACATTAAACCAACTTCAAATTATAGGTTATTTGCAAAGCTTAACTCAACCTTTTCCGACAAACTTGGTATTAATTTAGAAGCAGGACTACAAAGTTTTAACAACCTTCATTTCTATATCTTTGAACCCCTTGCAACATATAATAATATGTTTAACATAACTTATGATGATGCAGTTAGGTACTATATTAATGCACATTTGGAATATAATATTGCTAAAGTATTTTCCCTAAACCTTGATGCAGAGTTCCAGTCATATAAAACAGATTTCTTAGAGTTTGCTTACTATAAACCAACCTTCACAACCTCTCTTTCCTTACAATATATTATTGCAGATAAACTAATCTTTGACCTTATGCCACAGTTTAAATCAGGAATGAAGGCAATGTATATGGGAGAGGAAAAGAAATTAGACCCAATTATTGACATAAATCTAAATGTAAACTATAAGTATAGCGACCAGCTTTCCTTATTTGTGAAACTAAACAACCTTGCATTCCAACGCTATGAGGAATATTATAACTTCCCTTCACAAAAGTTTATGGGAATGATTGGAGCTTCATTTTCGTTTTAGAGTTTAAAAATTATTCATAATCAATAATGATAACAAGAGAATATCTTATTGAGTTCTACGATAAGCCGATAGGGAAAGACTGCCTTAGAGATATAATACAGGATATCGAAAAGGAATCTTTCCCTATTAGCATTTTATATGAGATGTCCTTTAAGGAGAAACAAAAGATAGGCTTCCATGCAGCCTGGACAATAGAAAAGATGTACGAAAAGGATATTGGAGTTATTGATTTGCTTATTGTTGACCTAATCAAAGACTATAATAGAATACCTAACTACGCCTGCGCTCGGCATTATGGAAGGATGCTTGCCTTAGCCCTCAAACATAATGCAAAAGGAAAGGCCAGCCCAATTATTCAAACAGCTATTAAGGAATCTGATGATGAAATAATAATTGAGGGCTGTTTCAAGTTGTTAATTGAAAAGGATATCCCAATTGGAACAAAGATGTGGCAGTTAGAAATTCTATTATATTATACAGATAAGCACTCTTGGATAAGAGAA
>JAGNRX010000184.1 GCA_017988355.1 Bacteroidales bacterium
AGTCCAGTCAGTAACTGTTCCAGTAAATTCAATTCTATTACCAGTAATTGAAGAAGGTACAGGGATCGTTAAGTTGTAACGAACCTTCTTGCCAGCATTCATTGCTTGACCACTTAAGCTTACTGTTGCTACTGCATCTGCAACAAGAATTACGCCTGCATTAGCGAAATCATAAGTAACCTCGATTGATAAGTTTGATCCATCTTGAGGGATAATCATAATAGCTTTATTGCCAACTCCACCATCTCCAAAGCTAACTAATGTATTAGTTATATATGTAGGGCTTGCTGTGTTCTCAAAATATGTTATAGGCTGTGGGGTTGATTGACCTGACCACCTTCTAACATAAACAAGAGGATCTACATCGTCAGGAAGGAATGTGTATTTTCCAACAGTATTAGCTCCTATTAACCTAATTTTTTTAATTCTAAATTCAGGGCCCGGTACTGCTCCTTGTAAAGAGAAGTTAATTTGACATAGTGCGTGTGAAAATTGAAGTGCAACAGGAAGACGACCTAGGGAATAAACTTCATTTGCATTTTTAGCAACAACAACGTCTTTTTGATCTAAGGTAGTAGAAGTTTGAGTGAAATCAAACCATGGACATGGAGAGTCTGTGTTTGCATTAGTAGTTGTTGGCATAACTGATGTAGCTCCTGCGTTATGAGCGAAGAAGTTCAGTTTTTGAACTCCTGGCCAATAATAGTTGGTTCCTGCACCGTAAGACCATGTGTTTAATGCTACATCTGTTTTGAATACACGTAGATTATTGATATAAGGAACTAAAATTTCACCAATTAATCCTGTTAATGGTGCATCATTTGAAGTTCTGTAAGCACTAACCCAGAACTCTTGAAATGCAGCGTTGGTTAATTCCATTGCTTTAAAATTTGGGTTCTTCCCTACCATTGTTCTAAAACTAATTCCGTCACCATCTGTTTGAGGATTGTCAAGAATTTGTTCATCTGTACAGCTTGCTAATCCGAAGATTGCGATTACTGCGAATAAAAATAATTTTCTCATTGTTTTAAAGTATTTGTTTGTTTGTTTGTTTAATAATTAATTCTTGTTTATTCTTGTTTTTAACTTTTCATATGCGTTTGATTTTGGTTATTACTATATTTATTTATTCTTTTTATCTTTATAATATAATTTCAACTCCTTCTTCATTTCCCCAACCTACTACCGTTCCTCCCATTCCTCCACCAGTAGAAACTAAAGGAATATCTATAATAGAATCAAGGGTTATGCTTCCTCCATTTGGTATTCTTAAAAGTTCCCTTGTGATATCAAATTTAAAAACTCTGTTATCGTTATTTAATAATCCAATATCAACACTTAGACTATGATTGCTATTAGGTACTAATCCAAATGTATTAAAACTAAAAACCATATATTCTTTATCTAAATGTAATCTTGTTTTTATTGAAACACTATCATTAGCTAATTCTTTTTTGCCCAATAAATATGAACCAGATAGGCCAGAAACGAGACCGTGTATCTCAGCTATACTCTCTGGGTTATAAATTTCTACTTTTATCTCGAAGTGATAAATGATATTCTTAGGACTAATTTCAATTATATATTCATTATCTGCGTATTCAATGTTTATTCCCTCGTAAGTTCCTGTGTAAAACAAACTATCGGTTTCGTTAAGTATGCTCTTGTTAGGCTGAAATGACTTAAATAAATTATTTGGTTTGGCTTGTGAGGTTGTAGCATAAGAAGTTAAAAATCTACTTGTAAGTCCAACCATTATCGATTCATAGTCAAAAGAGTAGATAAGAACATCAAATTTCCCTCTCGGCACCATAACATAACCTCCCTCACTTTGTATAAAGGTTGTAATAACGTCACCCTTTCCGTCTTGTGGATATACTGCAACATAGAAGAACTCTGATTTAGCTTTCTCCTCTCCATCCCAATTAGTTTTTATATATAAACTACTTGTTGGAATATCCACTAAGTCCCTACGTTCGCATCCCACCATTAAAACCTGTCCAATAATAATGCTTATGATGAAAAATATATTTTTTAATTTTATTCTCATCTATAATACTTATTATTTATAAACCAGACAAGGGAAACCTTTGCCTTAGTTGGTCCATAATAGGTAAACTTACTTGTGTTTTTTCTTAGTAATAAATCTTCGTAAACACTATAATTTTTGTTGATTGAGCTCAAATAACCCAAGCCCAAACTAAATTCTAAATTTAAACTCCTATTTAAATATATAGAATAACCACCACTAATTCCCGCCAACAAATTAATATCTCCTTGTGTTCCCTTATCTGAATTCTGAATATCGAATAACCCTAAACCATAGTATAGTCCTATAAATCCGCCTGTATAAGGCATTGGTTTTTGTTTGACTTTTTGTCTCTTAATCCAATATCTACCCTCAACACCAAAATGTAAAAACTGGTAAGCAAATCTTTTGTTTGAGTTAACATACCAAGGGAATTGGTATTCAAAATTTAGGGAAAACTTATTAAGAAGAACTTCTACTTCAATATTCGGAGCTAAGATAGTATAGTAAAGGAGGTTAGTCTTGATTCCAAGAAATGCACATTTATTAAATATATCCCTATTATCATCAGAAGCATTAGGATTTTTTAAGCTTGAATTAAATTCAATGGGATTAGCTTCGCCCTGAGCAAATAATTCAGGCGAAACAGATAAAAACATAATCAAATAAATAAGACTTATAAATACTCTCATTGATTATAGGATTATTGAATAAATATACCAAACTATACTTTGCATTAGAGATTATACGTAATGATTCATAAATATCTTGATTCTTATTAATTATTGATTTGAGAAATAATGCAAAGTAAAATACAATAATATATCTTTATTATAACAAAGATATAATATTTTTCATCTAAAGTCAAGATAAAAATTTTTCAGATTGTCTATGATTGAATATGGATGGTCTATAATACATTAATAATTTATAATGTTACCTATAAAAATAAGGGGTTTGACTGGATAATCTATATTCTCAATAATTTATTATCAATAATCTTTAGGGATGGGAATAATGCTACAATTGTGATTAATTAACATACAAGAAAAAATGCCTATCTTTGCAGGAATAATTAAAAAATAAAAAGAAAAATGAAAGACGCCCCCCGTCCCACTATCATTTATTTATTGAATAACCCTAATCAATAGGGAGGATGTCATTGTTATTCCTCTATTGATATAATAGTAGGTATAACTTATGATGAAGATATTAAAAAGAATATTCCCTAAAAATGTTTTTCAATCAGCAGGCTTATCACAAGCTTCTATTGACAAGCTCCTAAAAAGTTCAACCCTTACAACAGAAGAGATATTTGATTCTTTTTCTACATCAATAACAGGTCTTGATGAAGAAAGTGTTGAGAAGAAAAGAAGAAAATATGGTTTAAACCGTATAAAAAGGGAGAAGGCTCCATCGTGGGTTAAGCAACTTGTTTCAGCTTTTATCAATCCTTTCATCGGCATTTTAATCCTAATTGCCATCATTTCATTTATTATAGATGTTTGGAT
>JAGNRX010000022.1:0-8547 GCA_017988355.1 Bacteroidales bacterium
TATTATTGGTGCAAGATATTGGCTTGGAGTAATAGATAAATCATCTATATATATATTATATCCTCTTTGTGATATTGCTTTTAGGATAATATACCTTTCTCCAACTCCTTCTATTCCTATATTACAGCTATAATTATACCATCCTGAATTGCTTGTAAATGGTTCTGCAAGTTTATTATTTGAGATATAACCAATCTTCGTTGCTCCATTAAATGATTTTGATGAGTTAATATAGATTTCAACTCCTTCTTCAATGTTTGAATAGGTGCCACTGGTTCTATATATCCAAAGGTTTACATCATAGAAATAATTTGGGAATATAAATTTTGGAGTTATTAGTGATGTCCATTGGTTTTCGCCTATATCGTATGAGTTATATTTTAGCATATTTGTTCCTCCATGAGGTGAGCAAGAAGGTAGTCCACCTGTTTGCACTGTTTGAAAAATGTTTGAGGTTGATGAGATATTGTTCCAACAAGTTAATGTGGTTTCAAAGTTTTCTGAATAAGGAGGGTTTAGGGTTATTCCACAATCTGTTATAAAGGTTTCTATTTCTGAATAGGATATGCCGATTGATGAAACAAGATATATTCTATATTCGTATCTTGTGTTTGGGATTAGTCCATTTATTGTTAGTTGGAGTGGGTTTGTGGACAGTAATTGTTGTGTGAAATTGCTTGTTCCATATTCTCTGTATTCAAATCCCATTGAGGTTATTGAGTTTCCTGTAACTGCTGCGTTAAGGGTTACGGATGTTGAACTTGAGTTGGTGATTGGCAGTATGGTTAGGGTAGGGATTTGATTGAAATATGTAAAGTGAAGGATTGAGTCTGTGGTATAAGATATGTCAACTAAGGCTTTTCCTGTTGGACTATAATCCTTTAGTTTGGATCCGATAAATGTGGTTACATTATAGAATCCAGGGAATGGTGTGCTTGATGATGTGTTATTTGTTGAATCACCATAGGCAGGAACGATGAAGAAGCCTCTATCGACAGGATTTACATTTATATTGTTTATTCTTGAGTTTCTCCACTGGTCAATTAGGTTATTGTCACCATGAAAAACAAGCATTCCTTTGCCTGGTGTATATTTATCCCATTTTTTCTGATTCCTATGTTCAAATATAAAAAACTCATTTGAATTTAGATTTACTTTATATGCTTTATTGCTGTCAGAAATAGCAGGTAGGGTGCAAAGGGTGCTATCAAAGTTTAGTATAGTTAGATTAAGCCAACCTAGCATTTCTCTTTCTAGTGCAGATAGGTGCGGAGGGGTTTTTGAATCATTGTTATAGTTGCCACTAGACATCAGATCCCAAGATTCTAAAACTACAGATTGTCCACCTGTTCCTGCATAGTCGGTGTCGTAGAAGTCGGGTAAGCCAAGGACGTGTCCCATTTCATGACATATTGTTCCTATTCCATCAATTTCTGTTGAGTTTCTTAATTCATTTGAACAAGAATATTTACTTAATGAAACTCCGTTATAGGTTGGTGATGAAGGAATAGACCAACTATGTGCCCAAATTGCGTTGGGTCCACCTCCATTATGTTGCCCAAGTCCTGCATAAACAACGTGAATCATATCAACAAATCCATTATTATCGTTATCAAAATCAGCATAGTTTACATCTTGACTTGCTAAAGAGCATGCCTCTGCAACCATCTCACGAGGTCTAATATCGTGTGATCCACCTTGCTCTGCTCCATAATAAGCTTGTGTTTCACTTAGGGTATAAGGTCCGACAACAACGAAATTTGCATCTAAAGCTCCCATAGAGTTATCGAAATAATAATCCTTAACACTTCCTGTTGCACCATTAGTGGTATAGTTTGCTTGAGTTATTTGGTTACTCATATTGGTTGCATTGCTTACTGAACCAAATGCCATATTAGAGAAGTTAACTAATATAACAAGGAAGTTGGGATTGTTTGTTGTTGTTCTATAGGGTGCACTATTGTCAGAATACCTTTCTTCTCTTTTTTTCTTGAAATCATCTAATTGTGAGGAATTATAGAAAAGTCCTTTTTGAATTGAAGATAGAAAAAGAATTTCATCAGCATTTCTAAATTGAGGGTCTGAGGCTAAGACATTTGATTTTATTAGCTTTCCACCCTCATCTTTTAAAGCATATACAATATCTCCTTTTGAGGTTTCAAACATTGTGTAGCCATCAATTGAATTGAGCCAACCAATAAACTCATCTCCGTTTAGTGTATAGCTTATTGTTCTCCCATTTGATTGTTGTTTTGAAAAGGTTTGTGTTTTGTCTGCAGGAGCAGCAAACAATCCTAAATGGAAGATGGTTAGTAAAAGAAAAGTTCTTAAAAATATACCTAATAATTTCATCTTATGCTGTTTTGTATAAATAATTAAAATTCAAGGAGCAAAGATAATAATTTTTCTGAATTATCTTATAAAAAAAGTGGTTGCCTATTATTTTAGACAACCACTTATGGCTTAATTATTAAAACTAAGCATTTATTTTACTGGATGATCCTTTTGGAAAGCTTTTAGTCTTTTTGGTAGGTCTGGTAATTGGTCGTGAGAAACTAAAGACACGCATGCTCTTGCTCCTTCTGTTCTCTTACTTCCTGTTATATTTAATGAGATTGCACTTATGCCGTAGTAAACAAGTTCATCTAACATTTCAATCCCTGTCATTCCTGGGTAGCTGAATGTGAAATAGAATCCGTCTGCAATATCAACATCTAAGTCTTTATCGTAAACAATTTCAAATCCATTGTCTGTGAAATCCTTTTTCATTATTTCAGCTTTCTTCTTATAGTCTAATAAGTCTTTTCTGAAATTGAATGTTCCGTCATTACATGCTTTGAAGATTGCAGTTATTGCATATTGTGCTGAATGAGCGGTTCCTGATGTTAGGGCATAAAGAGAACTGAAAACAATTGCTCTTCCGAATGCCTTTTGACCAAAGTATTTTTCAAGACCCTCTGATTCGTGATTAAATAGTTCTGGACTAATAATCATTACTGCAATTCTTTCTCCTGCATAAGAGAATGCTTTTGAACCAGAAATTAATAAGATATATTTCTTAGCCCAATGAGCTGCTGATGGTTGGAAAGGTGCAACGCCTGGAGTGGAATAGTCTTGACGGAAATCCATGCCAAAATATGCAAGGTCTTCAATAACTATTACGTCATATTTGTTAGCAACCTCTGCAATGATTTGCAGTTCTTCTTCATTAAAACAAAACCAAGCTGGATTGTTTGGAGAAGAATAGATTAAACTGCCAAAATCTCCTTTTGAAAGGTGTGATTCAAGTTTTTCTCTTAGTTTATCTCCTCTGTAATCGTAAACATCAAAATGCTCGGTTTCAATTCCTAATATCCTACATTGCATTCTTTGAACTGGGAAACCTGGGTCTATAAATAGTACCTTTTGTTTGTTTGGATTCATTCTTGAGATGGTAAGAAAGGATGCAAATCCTCCTTGCATTGAACCAACAGTAGGAACGCATGAATCTTCAGGAACGTCAAGGTTGACGAAATTCTTTATAAAACGTTTAGTTTCATATTTTAATTCCTTTGTTCCATAGATATCAGGATAAATAGCAGCAACTCCATCTTTTAGGGATTGAATTTGTGCATCTAAGCCGATTTGAGTTGCAGGTAATCCAGGGATACCCATCTCCATTCTAATGAATCTTTCATTTGTTGCAGCTTCTACATCATCAATGATTTTCTTTACTTCACGAATTGTAGAAGAACCAACGCTCTTAACTTTGTTTTTTTCTAAAATCTCGTTAATGAGATTTCTGTCAAATGGTATATTTTGCATAAAACTGTTATTAATATGTTAATATATAGATATAAATGTTTTTCTAAAATTGATTGTTGTATCCACCCCCAGAGTTACCACCACCCATTGGGCTTTGGTTTTGTTGGTTTGGAGTGTTTTGGTTTTGTTGAACTCTTATCTGTTCGTATTTATTAGTATTAGATGGGTTTATCTCACACATAATGGATATAACCTTCTCTTTTTCATTATCAGGTGCATTTTTAAATATTTGTACTATTTCATCTGCTTTGGCATCAATGAAATGTTGAACACATATTAATTGAGTTTTTTCACGGTTAACCTTTTGAAGTGACTCAATGGCTGATAATATGCTGTTTCTGGCCTCGGTTTGACTCTCTCCACTCATCCTATCAAGTCCCATTAGGTGGTAGTTATACCAGACATCATGCATTAGTCTGTATGCTCCATTGCTATAGTTCTCACTCATCCAATATTTATTCTTTTGGTTTTCAAATGACTTCCAACCTTTTTGTGCTGATTTTTGTGCAGCTGAGACTATGTTTTGACAAACTTGAAAATACTGCATTCCACCGCCTGGGGCAAAGGAATCACCATCAATTGCTAAGAAATAATATAAATAGAATGCAATGGTTGATGTTAGGTTGTCATAGTAGGTGTTTTGTTCAAATTCGAGAGGTGCTCCTTCTTGATACTTAAAGACATAGTCGGTTTCTTGAGTATTAAGCATTGTTGTGGTATAGGATGAGTTATATACAGGACGGCGAAGCTGAATATTAATAAAGTCTGCCTTAAAGTCTTCTTGTGATGAGTGTTCTTTAATGTTTATTGAGATAGAACCTTCAATCTTTTCTTCAACCTTATATGTTGAATTAGTCCATTTTCTATTGTTGACAAATTCATTAAGTGCTTTTTGCATATTTTCATAAATCTTTCTATCCGTTCCCTGTATTGTAGTACTAACACTTACCTGAACCTTAAATTCTTGTGAAAATAGGGTTGAGGTAGCAATAAGTAGGGTAAGAATTAAGAATATCTTTTTCATAATGAGATTAGTTTGTTTACAATATCAATTGCAACTTCTTCTTTGGTTTTTAGGTGAAACTCTTGGATATTTAGATTCTTATCTATTATTGTAATCTTATTTGTTGCAACATCAAATCCCGCTCCTTTATCGTTTAGTGAGTTTAGAACGATGAAATCAAGGTTTTTATTCTTTAATTTCTTTATTGCATTCTCTTTTTCATTATCTGTCTCAAGTGCAAAGCCAATAAGTATTTGATTTTCTTTCTTTGTTTTTCCAAGTGTTGCAAGGATATCAGTGGTAGGGGTAAGGGTTATGGTTAGGTCTTGTCCTGTTTTTTTAATCTTGCTTTCTGAAACACAAATTGGTTTGAAGTCCGCAACAGCAGCCGAAAGTATTGCTATATCAGTCTTTGGGAAGTGTTTGGTTGTTTCATTATACATTTCTTCAGCTGAGACTACATTTATTAGCTTAATATTTGGATTCTTAACTCTTAGATGTGTTTTTCCTGAAATAAGAATAACATTTCCTCCTCTAAGTGCTAATTCCTCTGCTATGGAATATCCCATCTTGCCAGAAGAGTTATTACCTATATATCTAACTGCATCAATCTTCTCTTGAGTTCCTCCTGCGGTAACTAAGATGGTTTTCCCTTTTAGGGTTTGGTTATTGCTTAGATAGGTTTCGATTTTCTTAACAATTTCGATTGGTTCTTCCATTCTTCCATCGCCATCATAACCACATGCTAAATTCCCTTTGGTAGGGGATATTATTTTTGCTCCTAATGATTCTATTTTCCTAAGATTTTCTTGAACGATAGGGTTATTATACATCTTTGTATTCATTGCAGGTGCAATAAATAGATCTTTATTAAAAGCAATAAGACTTGTTGAAAGTGTGCAATCAGCAAGTCCATTAGCTATTTTTCCAATAATATTTGCAGTTGCAGGAGCTAAGATGAAAATATCTGCCCAGTCTGTAAGTGAAATATGTTCTGTTGAGTATTCTTCACCAGAATCGAACATTTGGTGATATACTTTGTTTTGCGAAAGGGTTCTAAGGGTTGTTAGGGTAACAAATTCAAGGGCGTTTTTTGTGGTGATTATTTTAACCTCACAATCTTTCTTTATCAATTCTCTTATTAATAAAGGGATTTTGTAAGCAGCTATACCTCCACTTATGCCTATAAGTACTTTTTTACCACTAAGCATTTCTTATTTTTTAGTTCTTTTAGCCTTAGCTTTTTCTTCTTTTGATTCTTGTGCTTGTTTTACTTCTAAAATCAAATCACTTACTGCTCCTTTGCCATTTTCATCATTCCTATAAACTAATTGGTCATTAAGGTATTCGTGAATAGCTATTAATGTTGCCTTAGGTAGTTGTTCGTAGAAACGAGCTATTTCGATTTGCTCTCTGTTTTCAAATATTTCTTCAAGGTTATCATTTTGAGATGCAAATTCTTCTATCTTACGATATAGTTCTTGTTTTATGTCTTGAGCAATTTGGTTGGAACGTTTTGAAATCATGTTGATTGATTCATACATGTTATCAGTCATCTTATTGAAAGCACCACTATCACGAGTTTCAGTGGTCTTGTCTGCCTTTGTTCTTTTGTAATCCATTTTTTATATCTTATTTATTTATTTCCTTTAAACATAAGTCATTGACTTTCTTTAACTCTGGAATCTTTGCTGATTCTGGATAAAATGCTATGAATTTTTGATAGTCATTAACAACCCATTCTAATCTTTCTTTCCTTTTTTCAAAAATACTATTTTCTGCAAATTTATATCCAGCAATAACGATGTAATACATTGCATCCTCTCTGTAAGATGCATTAGGATATTCATTTAAGAAGTTCTTTAGTGCAAATTGAGCTGATTGGTATTTCTCTGTTTTGTAGTAGTTATATGCAGTCTCGAAATCTTTCTTGATTAGTTTTTCTCTTAGTTCATCCATATATTTATTAACCTGCTTAACCTTTCCAGCTGTAGGATACTTGTTAATATAGGTTTGAAATTGGATTAGAGATTCTTTAGTTAGGGTCTGGTCTAGAGTATGTTTTGGAGATTCCAAATACTTACAATATGCTGCTTGAAAAAGAGCTTCCTCTGCATCTTTAGAGTAAGGGAACCATCGAACAAAGTTTTCAAACTGATAGCCAGCTGAGTAGTAATCCTTTGAACCTAAGAGACTTTTAGCATAATACATATTAACACTTTCAGCCTTATCTCTTCCACGATAATAAAGTAGGAGGTTCTCAAATAGTTGAGTAGCATGAAAATAATCTTGTTTTTCAAATGCTGCAACTGCGGCTGTATATTTCGCATCATGATCATTACTCTTCAATAGCTTTTTATGCTTAGAGCTTCCGCAAGAAAGTAGTAATGTGAATGTTAAAATCGTAATTAGAGAAAAAATTCTATATTTCATAAGTTGCAAAGATAGTTATTATTTTACAAACCAAACGAATAAAGAGTAAACATATTATAAATATTAATTTATTTCGATAATCCAGTCCATATATCTAGATTAATATTCTTACTTTTGCATTAAATTATTACTGAAAATTATATGCAATTAGTTACTCTTACAACAGATTGGGGGCGATCTGACCATTATGTTGGAGCTGTTAAGGCTAAACTCTATTCAACCATTACGAACTGTCAGGTTATTGATATTACTCACGATATTAAGAAATATGACCTAATGGAGGGTGCCTTTATTGTTAGGAATGCATGTTTGAATTTTCCTAAGAATACTATACATATTATTGATGTTGATTGCACCGAAAGTAAGAGAAAGAAACACCAACATGCTGTAATTAAATATAATGATCAATATTTTATTTGTACCGATAACGGTATGCCAAGCATTATTTTTGAAGGTTTGTCACCAATTATTGCTATCGGAATAACAGAATCCTACCAAGAATCATCCTACTACACATTTTCTGTTTTTGATTTATATTGTAAGGTTGCTGCTCTGATTTCTTATGAAACTAATATTGAAGACTTAGGCTATGTTATTCCTGAACTTGTAAAGAAGAATGTCTTAAATCCTATAATTTATGCAGATAGTATTCTTTGCACAGTCTTCCACATTGATGGTTATGGGAATGTGTTTCTTAATATTTTAGTAGATGAGTTTATCAAAAGATTAGGAGATAGGATTTTCATCCTCGAGATTGATAATAATATAATTTCTACTATCTCAAAGTCCTATGATGAAGTAAAGATTAATGATGCCCTCTTAACTGTTTCCTCTTCAGGTCATTTGGAGCTTGCAATAAACAAATCAAATGCATCTGAACTCTTTGGTTTAAAGATTGGGACACCTCTAACAATTACTTTTAAGGATAAAGAATCTCAGAAATAAATTCAATTGCCTTAATCGACCTTGGAGTCTGAAGATCCATTAGTTGACTTTCAATGCCAAATACTTTATTATACTTAACAGCATTTAGTTTAGTGTAGGGATATGTACGTACGAAATTAGCCGAGTCTTCTGTTCTAATAAAAATGTAATCAGGCTGCTGAGAGAATAGCTCTTCGGTTGAAAAAGACCAGTTAATACTATTTTTTGCAATATTATCACCTCCAGCAAGAGTTATGATTTGGTTTATATAGGTATCTTTTCCTGCAGAGAAATCACCACTTTGACCATACCCAATAACATAATATACTTTAGGCATATTGTGATTTTCTTTCTTTGATTCAGCAAATTCTTTCTTTGATTCA